>NZ_JBFBCE010000027.1:13953-115730 GCF_040689595.1 Streptosporangium sp. NPDC051023
GGTCGGTGAGGGTCTGTTCGTACAGTGGGATGGCCCGCTCTAGATCTCCTGCTGATTCGTAGGCGCTGGCGAGGTTGTTGCGGCTGGTCAGGGTGTGGGGGTGGTCGGGGCCCAGGACCCGCGTCTGGTCGGTGAGGGTCTGTTCGTACAGTGGGATGGCCCGCTCTAGATCTCCTGCTGATTCGTAGGCGCTGGCGAGGTTGTTGCGGCTGGTCAGGGTGTCGGGGTGGTCGGCGCTCAGGACCCGCGTCTGGTCGGTGAGGGTTTGCTCGTATAGCGGGATGGCCCGCTCTAGATCTCCTGCTGATTCGTAGGCGCCCGCGAGGTTGTTGCGGCCGGTCAGGGTGTCGGGGTGGTCGGGGCCCAGGACCCGCGTCCGGTCGGTGAGGGTCTGTTCGTACAGTGGGATGGCCCGCCCCGGATCCCCCGCCGCTCGGTAGGCGCCCGCGAGGTTGTTGCGGCTGGCCAGGGTGTCGGGGTGGTCGGGGCCCAGGACCCGCGTCCGGTCGGTGAGGGTCTGTTCGTACAGTGGGATGGCCCGCCCCGGATCCCCTGCCGATTCGTAGGCGTAGGCGAGGTTGTTGCGGCCGGTCAGGGTGTGGGGGTGGTCGGTGCCCAGGATTCGGATGAAGTCGGTGAGGGTCCGTTCGTACAGTGGGATGGCCAGCCCTAGATCCCCTGCCGATTCGTAGGCGCCCGTGAGGTTGTTGCGGCTGGCCAGGGTGTCAGGGTGGTCGGTGCCCAGGATTCGGATGGCGTCGGTGAGGGTCTGTTCGTACAGCGGGATGGCCCGCCCCAGATCCCCTGCGGCTTCCAAGTACTGTCCCGCCTGGTTCTGCAAACCTAAAACCGCCGTGATCAGTGATGACGACCCGAGGGATTCCACGGAACAGACATGCAGGTGCAAGGTCGAGGCCTGGTCGATGAGCGCCTCACGGTCCAGCCGATCCCACACCACCCGATGGATCGGCGGCCCGCACGCCTCAACCCAGGCCACTGCCGCGCTGACCACGTTCTCCAGTCGGCGTTGCTTGTGAGCTGTGTCGCGTGTGACGCGCTGGATGAAGCGGTGCATGCTCACCGTCGCCCCATCCTGGCTCAGCACCAGCAGCGACGCATCGGTCAGTGTCCTGATCGCCGCATCCACCCGCACCGTCCCGTCCTCGGTGATATCCCCTAGCAGATCCCGATCAGCGGCAGCCCGATGCAGCCAGGCACGCGGCACCCCCGCGGGGGAAAGCACCGCCATCACCTCCAGCAGGCCCCGCTCAACCCCGGTAGCGTGACCGGAGGCGAACTCAGCCAATGCCAGCAGCACCGCCTGTGCCGCACCGACGGGGTATTCGTCACCGGGAACCTTCGGAAACGCCTCCTGCAAAGATGTCGCCCGTAACCGCTCGACGTAGGTGTCATAGCCCAGCGACTGCCGGTTGATGACATACGCCGCCGCAGCCAGTGCCAGCGGCAGATGATCCACCTCCTGCGCGAGCGCTCGCGCCTGTGCCTCGGCGTCGGCCCTCCACGGCCGATCGGCGCGTTCGCGCAGGAACGCCAGTGCTTCAGCGTCGGTGAAGACATCCACCCGCACCGCGGTTCCGAGCAGCTCCACGCTGCGGTAGTTACTGGAGATCACCACCTGTACCGTTCCCAGCGGCGGTAGCCAGGGCGCGACCAGATCGGCGTCGCTCAGGTTGTCCAGCACGATCAGGCACCGCTCGCTCTGGCCGGTCAGCCACTTCTTCAACCGGCGCGCCCCGGCCGCGGCGTCCTCCCCGGGTACGGTGATGCCCAGATCGGCGGCGACCGCATCCAGCCCGGCCACCAGCTGATCACCCGTTTCGGCGTGCACCCACGCGACCAGCGGCCACCCCTGCCGCGCACAGTGCCGCGCATACGCTGCTGCGATCTGCGTTTTGCCCACCCCGCGCGCACCGGTCAACGCGCAGATCACCGCAGCCTGACCCGATTGCGCCGCCTGCCGCAACGCTTCCATCAACTCCGGACGCGGCTGAAACGCCTTCGGCTCCCGTGGAATGTCCGCCGATACCACCTGGCCCTCAGGCCGTACGGGCACGGGCGGAGGCGTCTGGTTCAGATACACGTCATGCCCGGCGACGTAGATATCGCGATCGGCGATCATTTGCTGGATTACCGACCCGGGCGGTGCGTGCTTTTCCGTCCACCCCTCCAGTTCCGTCGCGAACTGCGGGTCACGCCAGGCATACCAGGCCAGCGCCGCCGCCAACACCCTGATCCTGTTGTCGTCCTCGGGCTGCTCCTGCACCTGTTCCAGTACGTCCACCGATCTCGTATCCGCCCCGAATACCGCACGGATCCGCGCCCGAATGGTGCCCACCAGCGTCAGCGCCGCTTTTTCTCCCAGACCGGTCCCCGCGCCGGTCCCCGCGATTATCGCCACCGCCGCCGCGGTCGCCCCCACATCCATTAACGACGCTCCTTCGCGTTACCAGTCTCACAGGCTGGAGAACCATGTAGGCGTTGTCACTACTGGACAGGACCAGGCGCCACTCCGCAACCGGTTGGACACCTCAAAAGCGGTACCGATTCACCCCAGGTGTTGTCGAGCAGGCATCCGTCGATCTGATGGTCCCGGCGTTGAGTTGCAATCCCAGTTGCAGTTCATCGCCGTGCCGGCTCGTTCCAGAAAGACCATCGGGGCGTTGGCCCAGGTGGGACTTTCCTGAACGGCGGTGCCCCGAGCTGCTAATGCGGTTTGGGTGGGGGAGCTGATGCCGTACCACTCCCGTGCCGGTAATGTCGGGGAACAAAAGGGAATCGCGGATACTTGCGGATAGGGCATCATCGCCTCTGAACTGCGATGCAGCAGCTTCGGCGAACATCTCCAGATGCACCCGCAGCTCAGGAATGATCCCCGGAGGGATGGCGACCACCCGGCGACCACCCGGGACCGGCCCGCGACCGGCCCGCGATTTGGGGGAGTCGTCCAGCACCCTTCCGCCGCCGCACTCGCCCATCGACCGCCGCGGGGGGCCACACCGCCGAGGCCGAACGCGAAGGCCGGCTCGGCGAGGTCGAAGGGTTACGGATCAGCCTCGCTGGGGCAGAAGAGAAGATCGCCCAGCTCGATGCCCGCCAGGAGCGCAGGTCATCGAGGGTGTTTTTCGGAGTCCCCTCGTTCGACCACATCGGAGCTCGAACGGGCGGTAAGTCCTGATCATGAGTTGATGCCTGGAGCCTGACGGCTCCCCGCGCGGCAGGTTGGATGCGGTCATGTGTTCGGTCAGGCAGCCCCTGCCCAGGCTTTGCGGGCGAGCAGGTGAATCTCCTGGAACTGTCGCCGGTCGGTGGGCTGAGGCTCCCGAACCATCCGGGCCACCTCGGGCAACCCGGACTCGCGCAGCATCGCGGCGAGGTGATCAGGCCACCACCGATAGGCCGGCGCGACTGTGTGATCGAAGACCTGCGTCGGGTGAGACGGATCATCGCTTGCCGAAAAGCCGACCAGAAGGTGGCCGCCAGGTGCCAGCACGCGGTGGAACTCCGCCAGGATGACGGGGAGTTCCTGCGGCGGAGTGTGGATGATGGACCAACGTGAGAGTACGCCGCCCAGTACGCCGTCAGCGATGTTCACCGCGGCCATCGAGCCCACGTCGAACCGCAGGCCCGGATAGGCCTGTCGAGCCAACTCGATCATCGCAGGAGAGGCATCGACACCAAACGCCGCTAGCCCCAGCTCGTCCAGATAAGCGGTGATATGGCCAGGCCCGCACCCCAGGTCCGCGACCTGACCGTCCCCACTCGCACTGACGACCTCGGCGAAGACACCCAAGATCGCGCGGTCCAGGGGACTGTCACGCAGTGAATCACGGAACAGCTGCGCATAGGTGGAGGCAGCAGCGTCGTAAGCCTCGCGGGTGGCACTGAGGGCATCGTGTTCGACCATGCTCGCGACAGTAGTTCCTGGCCCCGGGGCGAGCCGAGAGAATCACGACCTTCCCTCCCGCCCACTCGCCGGGCGCAGTCAGACGGCGTCACCCAACTGTTCGGCCAGCCGCTTCAGGCCACCCTTGATGAGCTGCCCGTACCCGTCGTCGCCAAGTGCGCCGATCTTGGCTTGCGCCTGCTGGAGGTGCTCACGGGCGCGGCCGAGATCGCCCAGCTTGCGATAGCACTCGCTCACGTTGAGGTGCAACGACGGATACAAGCCGGCCGCTGAAAGCGTCACCCCAGCTTGGCCTACCCGCTCATCGGTGACCAGATCGGCGGCGGCAAGCGCTCGCAGATCCCACATCAGCTCTTGGTGCACATCGTCCTGCACGTCGGCCATCGAATGGGCAAGGACGCAAACATGCAGCGGGTCGCCTTGCTCGCCACCGATGTCGTCCCAGATCTGCGTGAACAAGTCGCGAGCGGCTTCACGCTGACCTTGGTGGTGATGCAACTCCACCCCCTGGCCGATCCGGGTCATCGTTGCGTCGGTGGTCATCAGCGGCTCCTTCACCCAGCTCGTTGGCCTGCCCCCGCGGCGCGGGCAGTCCTTGCGTGAACAACTCCGCGATCTCGAAGCGTAGCTGCTCACGTTGAGTATGTTCCGCGGCGGTCAGCCCGCCGCCCTCGGCGCACCTCCGGGATAACCGATCGCCACAGTCCATCACCGACCGCCCCGGGTAACGCCGGCCTTTCAAGCTCGGAAGCAGCCATCGGAAATGTTTCGAGCAGCCATCGGAAATGCTTCGAGCAAGTATCAGGAATGCCGCGAGTAGCCATCAGAAATCAGGGCTTTACCGAAGTCATTGCTCTTACTTCATTGCGCGAAGTACGGTCTTCCCCATGCCAAGAAGATCATTTGCGGCCTTACCCATGGCCGCCCTGCTGGCGTGCGCCCTCGGCACCGCCCCGCTTCAGGCGCAACCCGCCCTCGCTGAACCCTCCGGCACGGGCAGAACGAACGGCCCCTCGGGTGCGAGCGGAACGAACGGCGTGACCCTGATCACCGGCGACCGGGTCACCATCGCCGGCAGGGGATACCACATCGAACCCGGCCCGGGCAGGAACGTGGGCTTCACCCGACAGGTGCTCGGAGGTCACCTGTACGTGATTCCGTCCGACGCCCGCCCCCTGATCGCCGACGGCACCCTGGACCGGCGACTGTTCGACATCACCCAGCTGCTGGAGTGGAGGTACGGCGACGCCGACCGCACCGACATCCCGCTGATCACCCAGACCACCGGCGAGCAAGCTCCCGCCGCCCCGCAGGGCGCTCTGCAGACCCGGCCTCTGGCCGACCTGGGCATGACCGCCCTGCGAGTACCCAAGGCGAACACCGCCCAGGCCTGGAAGGACCTGACCGGCGGACCCCACGCCCTGTCCGCGGGCAGGACCAAACTCTGGCTGGACGGCCGCCGCTCCTTCACCCTAGACCGGAGCGTCAAGCAGATCGGCGCCCCCCAGGCCTGGCAGCAGGGCCTGACCGGCAAAGGTGTCACCGTCGCCATACTCGACACCGGCTACGATCCCACCCACCCCGATCTGAAGGGCGTGGTGACCCAGGAACGCAACTTCAGCGACGAACCCGACATTCGCGACACGTTCGGCCACGGCACCCACATCGCCTCGATCATCGCCGGCGCCGGGCAGAAGTACCGGGGCGTGGCACCGGACGCCAAACTCGCCATCGGCAAGCTCGGCGGCAGGGACGGCGGCACCGACTCCGCCATCCTGGCGGGCATGGAGTGGGCAGCCGTCGAGGTCAAGGCCAAGATCGTCAACATGAGCTTCGGGTCGACCGACACCCCGGAGCTCGACCCGCTGGAGCAGGCGGTGAACACGCTGTCGGAGCGGACCGGCACACTGTTCGTCGTGGCCGCGGGCAACCGCGGGAACGGCAAGCCCACAATGGCCAGCCCCGGCAGCGCGGACGCGGCGCTGACCGTCGGCGCGGTCGACCACCAGGACAAGGTGGCCGGCTTCTCCAGCGCGGGGCCGCGCCAGGGTGACCACGCCATCAAACCGGACGTCACCGCGCCGGGCGTGGACATCACGGCCGCGGCGGCCGCGGGCACCGCCGACGGCCCCTACGTCACCAGGTCCGGCACCTCCATGGCCGCCCCGCACGTGGTCGGGGCCGCGGCGATCCTGGCCCAGCGCCACCCCGAATGGACCGGACAACAGCTCAAGGCCGCCCTCATCGGCAGCGCCGCCCCCGCGGCGGGCGCCACGGCCTACCAGCAGGGCGCAGGCCGCATCGACCTGGTGCGCGCCCTGGCCCAGCAGGTCACCGCGGAGCCCGGCAACGTGTGGGCCGCCTTCCCCTGGAAGACCGAGCGGGTGAACACCAAGACCATCACCTACACCAACTCCGGTGACTCACCGGTCACCCTCGACCTGACCGCAGAGGGCGAGGTGCTCAAACTGTCGACCCAGCGTCTGGAGGTGCCCGCGGGCGGAAAAGCCTCGGTCACCCTCACCCTCGACGCTACCGGCAAAGCACCGGGCGACTATCCCGGGACCATCACCGCCACGTCAGGCCAGACCGTGGTACGTGCGCTGGCCGGGGCCTACGTCGAGCCGGAGTCCTACGACGTGACCGTCACCCTCCTGGGCAGGGACGGCGAACCCTCCGACGGCTCCGCGCAGCTGTACGACCCGAAGACCGGCGACCTGCGCCTGCTCTCCTTCGAGAACGGCACGGCCACGCTCCGGGTGCCCGAGGGAGAGTGGGGTCTGCACACATCCATCTCCCAGCAAGGGAGCGGGATCACGATCGCGCACACCACGCTGAAGGTCGACGGCGCCGACCAGCGGATCACGGTGGACGCCCGCCAGGGCAAACAGGCCCGCCATGCGATCGACGACCCCGCTGCGGTGCTCCGCCCCGGAGTGGATTTCGGGATTGCCGAGGGCGCCTGGAACCAGATGGAGTGGGATCCCACGTTGAACGCCAACGAGGGAGTCTTCCTCGTTCCTGTCCGCAAGGCGGGGCTGGAGTACATAATGCGAACCGTCTGGGACGGTGCGAAGAGCTCGCAGACCCCGTATCTCTACGACCTCGCCGACCACCGCAGCGGCGGAATCCCGGACAGCCCCACCTACACGGCAAAGCGGCACGACCTCGCGAAGGTCACGACGGCTTACCCGGCCTCCGGCGTGACGGCCACCGGCGTCTCATACTCCGGCCCCCGTTTCCACGGCCTGGACTTCTCGCAGCGCCAGGGAGAGGTGAACCTGCCGGGCACGTTCACCTACTACCGCACCCCCGGGCTGGTATGGGACAGCGCGCTCCGGGTCGGCACATCATGGCTGCAGGACAATGGCAGAAACGCCAGGCGTGGGCACACCCACGAGACGTGGAACGCCGCGGTGAGCGGCCCCTCCTTCACCGTCCCCGGCGGTGAACGCACCGGCGACCACCTGACCTTCCCCGCGGGCAACCTTTTCGCCGACGGCGTCACCGGCAGGATCGGCGCCGACGACGCCGCCACCGGCACCGCAACCCTCACCCGCGACAGGCAGACCCTCGCCAAGACCGATCTGACCGGCTGCGCGACCGAGCAGGTCTGCGAGCTCGACGCCGACCTGCCCGCCGAGAACGCCGCCTACACCCTCACCACCTCGATGCGCAGGCAGGTGCCGCACTCGACCCTGTCCACCGCCGTCGAGACCGTCTGGACCTTCCAGTCGGCCAGGACCGACAAGGCCCAGCCTCTGCCGCTGAGCGCGGTGCGTTATATCCCCGCCGGACTCGACGAGTTCAACCGTGCCAAGCCCGGCTCGCTGACCCAGCTGCCGATCCGCATCGAGCGCAACCCCGGAGCCGCCCAGACGGCAACGGCGCTGACCAAACTGGAAATCTCCACCGACGACGGCGCCACCTGGCAGCGCGTCCCCGCCGTCAGGACCACCACCGGCTGGACCGCCACGGTACGCAACCCCGGCACGCCGGGATTCGTCTCCCTGCGCGCGACCGTGACCGGCGCCTCGGGCACCGGCCTCACCCAGACCATCACCCGCGCCTACGCCGTCGGGTAAACGGAACCGGTCCCGGCCTCGCGCGATGCGAGGCCGGGATCTGATCCCGCACCGCCGTACCGGCATCCCCTTCATCTGGCGAGCTACCTCGCCTCCTCCATCACCGGCGCGGACGTCGCCGTTCACGGCAGAAGCGAGTTCCCGGCCCGCTAGTCCTCGTCGAGCACGAGCATCACGTGCTCGTGCTCGTGCTCGCCGTGCTGGACCTTTCCGGCAGGCCGGAAGCCGCATTTCTCCAACAGCCGCACCGAGGCCGTGTTTTCGGTGAACGGGTCGGCGTAGAGCGGGCGGGCCTTTTCCCGCTGGAGAAAGAGCGTCATTGCCTTGGTGCCGATGCCCCGCCCCCAGTACGGGCGGCCGAACACATATCCGATGAAGCGCCTGTCCCGCTCCCACCAGGCCACGATGTTGCCGGCCGGTTGACCGTCGACGGTGACCGTCTGCACCAGGACGGTGGGGTCCCCGAGGACCTTCGTGGCCCAGTGAGTCATGAAGGTTTCCCGCTCCCGAGGAGCGAACTTCGATCGCCGAACCGTTTCCGGGTCGTGCTCGTGCTCCAGGAACAGCTCCAGGTCGGTCTCTTCCACGTCCCTCAGTCGCACATCGTCGCTCATGTCGAGTGAGTTTTACACCGGCCACCGACATTTTCCGGCGGGCGTCTTCCGGCATCGGCTCCGGCGGTTCGAGAAGCACGAGGCCCGCCTTGCGACCTCGCGCGAGGCGATGCGGACCCGGGGGAGGGGCCACAGGCCAAGGTCTCCTCGCGGAGGCGGTGAGGTGTTCATCGCCGTGGTGGCGTCACGGCTTGGCCCATCGGGCGCGGGCCCGTGGCGGGCGGGGTGCGCGGCGTGCCGAATCCCGTTTTCGCCTCCATGGCGTACACCGTGCCGTCCTCGCTGGTGACGTACACGACGCCGCCGGACACCGTCAGGGGCGTCCTGACCCGGTCGTTTGTCGGACGGCTCCAGCGTTCGGCGCCGGTCGCGGCGTCCAGGGCGTACACCTTGTTGTCGCTGCTGCCGATGTAGACGACGCCGTCGGCCACCGCCGGGCTGGAATTGGTCGGGCCGCCGGTTTTGTGGGTCCAGCGTTCGGCGCCGGTCACGGCGTCCAGGGCGTACACCTTGCCGTCGTTGCCGCCGATGTACACGACGCCGTCGGCCACCGCCGGGCTGCAGTTGGTCACGTCGCCGATTCCGTGGGTCCAGCGTGCCAGGCCCGTCGTCGCGTCCAGGGCGTACACCTTGCGGTCGTAGCTGCCGACATAGACGACGCCGTCGACCACCGCAGGACTGGAGCCGATCCAGTCGCCGGTTTCGTGGGTCCAGCGTATGGCGCCGGTCGCGGCGTCCAGGGCGTACACGTTGCCGTCCGTGCTGCTGGCGTACACGATGCCGTCGACCACCGCTGGCTTGGACACGATCATCTGCTCCATCCTGTGGGCCCAGAGCTCGTCGCCGGTCGCCGCGTCCAGCGCGTGCAGCTGGCGGTCGTCCTCGCCGCCGCCGATGTACACGACGCCGTTGGCCACCGTGGGACTGGAGAAGATCAGGTCGCGGAGCTTGTGGGTCCAGCGTTCGTCGCCGGTCGCGGCGTCCATGGCGTACACCCTGCCGCCGTTGCCGCCGACGTAGACGACGCCGTCGGCGACCGCGGGACTGGAGAAGAACATGAAGTCCATCTCCCGGCTCCAGCGTTCGTCGCCGGTCGCGGCGTCCATCGCGTACACCGTGCCGTGACCGTCGCTGACGTAGACGACGCCGTCGGCGACTGCGGGAGCGGTCCTGAGGATGCCGTCGGTTCTGAAGGTCCACAGACCGGCGGCGGTGTTGCGTGGCTTGGGTGAGCCGGAAGAGGGGCCGGCCAGGTAGACGAGCACCAGAGCGGAACCGATCGCCAGTCCGGTGGCCGCCCATCGCGACCCTTTCCAGTGAGGCCAGCGCACACCTTTCATTCTGATGTCGCCGATTTCGAATGCAAGGAGCCGTGATCGGATCGCAACGGAAGGGGAACGCGACATTTTTGGGAGACGCTGAATGCTATGTGACACGCGATGAACTCAGGCCGGGATATGTTTTCCGAAGTGTTCAGCGGTGAATTGCCTTTCGAGGCATGACCATATGTCGTTGACCGCGCAACCAGGATATGGCGGGGTGACGCAGGGCGGTCGCCGGAGGAGCGGGGCGTGTGGTCGCGGGTTCGGAGAGGAGTAGCGGAAAAGTGGAGGAGTGGCGGAGCGGAGGCGCCCGGCCGGCGCTGCGGAAGCCGCCAAGGCTTGACCGCAGCCCGAGCCGGATGCCCGTCCGCTCGCTGGCTCAGTAGGTGAAGGTGAAGTAGTAGCCGGCGGGCGCTGTGCTGCTGTACTGGCAGGAGGTGATGGAGTAGTAGGGAACGTGCGTGAGAACGTAGTTCCGCCTCGTCTGGCACTCCTCCAGGGTGGCGAAGGGGCCCGGCCGCTCCACGCGCAGGCGGGCCTGAGCGGTGGTGGAGCTGGCCTGAGCGGTGGCGGAAACGGGCGCGGCGCCGGCCAGGGCGCCGATGGTCAGCGCCGCCGCGAGCGCCGTTATGGCGGGCAGTCTGCGGATGTTCACTGTGGGGGCTCCTCACGAAATCCGTTGGGATGGGGAGAGCACCTCAAGATGACCATGAATCGCCGAGCGCGAGGAGCTCGCATTTCCTCATATTTCGGCTGCATGGTCTGCGTTCCAGGCTGTGGACGGGGTTGCTTTGTGCTGTGCCGACGGCATGGGGGCGGACGTCCTGTGTCCCACCTGCGGCGAGGCGGAGACGGGCTCGGGCGGTGGCGGCGATGATGGCACGGGACCCTTCGGTCTGATCACGGATGTTTTTTGCGTGGCGCGCGGTGTTCTTTGGCGACGGGCGCACACGTTGGGAGAACGTAGAACGCGGCGGTCCGAACGCGGCTCCGGCCGTACTCCTGGGTGGTTGTGCCGTCAGGCTTCGCACCGGAAAACCCGGATGACACACCAGGCCGGGCACAGCGATCATCGCTGCATCGACTCACCGAGGAGGAACGCGATGGTTCACCGGATGATCACCGAGGGTCTGTTTCCGCCGCCGGACTACGCGCATGCGGTCGTGGTCGAAGCGGGTCGGCGCCTGGCGTTCATGGCCGGCGCCGTCCCCCTGGACGGGAACGGTGACCTCGTCGGGGCCGATGACCCCGTGGCTCAAACCCGGCAGGTCCTCGCCAACCTGCGGACCGCGTTGGAAGCGGTCGGCAGCGATCTGAGCCAGGTGCTGTCCAGCACCGTGTACGTCGTCGCGGACACCCCCGAAGATCTTGGCCGGGTCTGGGACGTCGTGCGCCGTTCCGAGCTGGCCGTGGGCCCGCACGCCTCAACCCTGTTGGGTGTCTCCTGTCTGGGATACACGGGCCAGCTTGTCGAGATCACCGTCGTCGCCGCGGTTCCCTGACGTGCTGTCCCGCCCATCCGGCAGAAGGCCGTCGCGCGGTTGCCCGGGAGCGGCGGTGATCAGAATTCCGCCTGGGTGACAAGGCGGCGGATGACATCGGTCAGATACGGATCGAGTTCACCCGGATCGAATCGGCACATGGCGATCGCGAACCAGAACTCGCCGTGCACGTTGCCGTCCTGTTTGTAGCGGCCGTCGGGGGCGAAGGCGGCCCAGCCGCCGGGCAGGCCAAGGAGGGTGACCTTGCGGGTCGGCTCGGCGGTGGACAGATCCCACAGGATGATCGTGCCGTCGTCGCCGGCCGAGGCCAGCAGGGGTTCGGTCGGGCTGAACGCGACCGAGAAGACGCGGCGGGAATGACCCGGCAGCGTGTGCAGATGACGGCCGGTGGCGACATCCCAGAGGCGGACCACCAGGTCGTCACCCGCGGTCGCCAGGGTCGCGCCGTCGGCGCTGAAGTCGCCCGTCCACAGGCGTCCCACATGCCGGTCAAGCACCTGCAGCTCACGGCCGGTGGTGTGATCCCAGATCCGGGCCAGGCCGTCGTTGCTGATGCTCGCCAGCGCGGTCCCGGCCGGATTGAAGGCGACCTTGTAGACGCGGTCGGTGTGGCCGGCCATCGTGCGCAGGCATTCGCCGGTGCCGGCGTCCCAGACCCGGATCAGGCGATCGTCGCATCCGGTCGCCACCAGCCGACCGTCCGGGCTGAAGTCAATGGAGCGCACCCGGCCACGATGCTCGGCCAGGTTGGTGGCGAGCGTGTTGCTGGTCCGGTACCAGAGCCGGACCGAGTCGTCGTCATTGGCAGTGGCCAGCACCTCGCCGTTCGGGCTGAACGCCTGAGCCCACACGTAGTCGGTGTCGATGTCGAGCTCGCGTTCGAAGTCCCACCCGGCCGTCTGCCGCAGATGCACCCCGCCGTCGTTGGTAGCCGTGGCGATGCGTTCGCCATCCGGGCTGAACACGGCCGAAGTGAGCTGGTCGCCCACGCCGGTGAGCTCCTTGAGCAGGCGCCCCGTTGGCGGCTCCCAGATCCGGACGATCCCATCGTTGCCGCTGCTGGCCAGCATCGTGCCATCTGGGCTGAAGTTGACGGAGCTGACCCGCCGACCATGCCCGCGCAGGGTGCGTGTCATCTGACCGGTGCCGAGATCCCACAACCGAATCGAGTCGTCGTTGCTGGTCGTCGCGAGCTGTGTGCCGTCGGGATGGATCGCGAACGGCCAGATCGAGCCCCGGTGCCCGGACAGGCCCTGTCTCGGCTGCCCCAGCTCACCCTGCCACACCCGTAGCGACCCGTTGCTGTCCACGCTGATCAGATTCTTTCCGTCAGGCGTGTACGACACTTGGTAAACGGCACCGGCGTGTCCGGCCAGCTGGCGCGGCACCAGCGGAGCCCGTAGATTCCAGACCCGGATCGTGCCCATCGTGTCGCCGGTGGCGAGATGAGTGCCCTCGGGATGGAAGTCGATGGCGTACACCCGGCCGGGATGGCCCTCCAGCTCGTGGAGGACGCGACCGGTCCCGGTCTCGAACAGGCGGATCAGCCCGAAATGGTCACCAGCGGCCAGTAGCGTCCCGTCCGGGCTGAGCGCCAGTCGGTACACCGGCCCGGTGCCTTCCGACAACACCGCACGCAGGCTGCCCGTGGTCAAGTCCCAGACCCGAACATTGGCCGAGGCGTCGCCCGTGATCAGACTGGTCCCGTCCGGGCCGAAAACCGCCGTATAGATCGGCGAGGTGTGGCCGGGCAGCTCGCAGCGCAACGTGCCGGAGGCGGCTTCCCACACCCGTAGCGTGCCGTCGGCGGAACCCGCGGCCAGCAGCGTGCCGCCCTCGTTGAACAGCAGCGGCCAGACTCCCTTGGGGTGCACCGGCAGGACGTGCGCGCACTCCCCGGTCGCGGTGTCCCAGATCCGGACGTCCCCGTCGGCCGAGCCGGTGGCCAGCAGGTCCTGGGCGCCGAAGGTCAGCGCATAGGTCCGGCCTCGGTGGCCCTGCAGGGTGCGTATCGGCCGGCCAGAGGGAGCCTCGAACACCAGCACCCCGCCGTCGTCGCTGCCCACCGCGAAGATCTGCCCGTCCATGTTGTACGCGATCGGGTTGGGCAGCCTGGTGGTCAAGGGGTCGAACCCGTACGGGACGCCGACCGTGGCGGGGGCGAGCTGCGCCTCGATGGAGCGCCCCGGCACCACGGCCGCGTCGCGCAGTTCGGAGGAGCGCAGCAGCCGGTCGGCCGCGGTCACATTGATCAGCGTGGCGCGTGTCCACCGGCTGCCGGAGATGACCGCGTCACGGAGGTCGGTTCTGGCCAGCCGAGCCCTGGTGAGATCGGCTCCGCGCAGGTCGGCGCCGGTCAGCCTGGCTTCGTCCAGCCAGGCGCCGGCCAACTTGGTGCCCCGCAGGATCGCGCGGGACAGGTTGGTGCCCACCAGCCGGGCGTCGGTCAGATCAGCGTCGGTGAGGTCGACCTCCTGGAGATCGCGATGCGAGAGGTCCTCTCCGCGTAACAGCGCGCCGCGCAGGCTCGTCTGGGCGGGCGTGCGCAGCCGAGTAATGATCTTGAGGGCGTTCTTGCGCGAGGTGTTCCCGGCCTCAGGGTCGGCGAGAACCCGGTCGGCCCAGCGCTGGCAGTCCTGGGCCTCGGCGATGTCACACAGGAAGTCCACCGTCAGCTGCGACAGCACACGCCGGGTCAGGGCAGTGGGATTCGTCCGGTCTTCGCGGAACTCGTCGGCGATGTAGTGGGCGACGAGCCACTCGGCCACCGATCCGTGAATGAAGCCGAACAGGCCGTCCTCGGTCCGCACCAGCAGGCTGGCGGTGCCCACGGTGTGGGCGGCCTGTTCACCGGACATCCGCCCGTCGGCCAGCCCAGACAGCGTGTCGGCCACCTCGGACAGCTCGGCCAGGCGCAGGTACGGCTCGTTGGTCTCCCACAGGCGCATGGCCAGGGTTCGCACCGCATGCCAGAGATCGGCTTCTTCCAGCCCGGCCTGCGCGCCACGCTGGTTGCCCAGTCGAAGCTGCTCGTGCCGCAACCAGGTGCTGAGAATCTCCTGGTAGAGCGTGGCGGCGCTGACCGTCCGGCGGGCGTGCGCGACCGCGCGAAGCCGGTCATCGGCCAGCTCGGCGATGAAGCTGAGCATCCGGGGGTTGCGGGCCAGCCCACTCAGATCCTGGATACTGCGCAGCAGCTGGAGTCGTTCTTCGGCGAGTCTCCGGTCGCCGTACGCGTTGACCAGGTAGGCCAGGATCTGCTCGGAGGAGAAACCTTCGATGCTGAACACCCGCCGCTGCGGCAGGATCCCCACCATCTCCCCGAGTTTGGTGAAGACCTGAGCGTCCGACTTGAAGTGCTGGGTCCGGCTCGCCACGACGATCTTCGCCTGGTCCTGGGCCGCCTGGAGTAGCGTTTCGAGATGGTCGGCCGCCCGGTCGTACGTCACCCGGGTGACCAGTTCGTCGAACCCATCGAAGAACAGCACGATCCGGCCCTGCCGGAGCATGTACTGAACCGCTTTGAGGTCGATCTGCTCCTGGCCTTGGTTGGCCAGGTGCGCGGCGATCAAGATCTCCACCGAGTGCGCCTTGTCCAGCGTGCGCAGGTCGATCAGGATCGGGATCAGGTGCGGCGTCTCGATGGCCATCCGCCGCACCACCTGGCGCAGAACGAACGTCTTCCCCCGGCCGAAGTCACCCAGCACCAGCACGAATTTGCCCTGGTCGCCGGTGAGCTGGGAGATCAGCTCACCGGCCAGATCATGACGGACCTCGCCGCCGGCCCGGTCCAGCTCCCGGAAATCCTGGGTGACGTAGAGGCTGGCGGGGTAGGTCGGGTCCTCGTTCAGCTGCTTGGTCTGGGCTGCCACGTACTCCGACAGGTCGACCAGGCCCTGGAACTCGATCAGGCTGCGCAGCCGGACCCCACGCCGGGCCGACTCCTCGCGCAGGCTGCGAGGGGGCGTCGCGCCGAGGTAGACCAGCTCGGCGGACTGCTCCATGTGACCCGCGTGCACATGCCTGACGAAGTCGTCGACGTCATCGGCGGTCGGCTCGCCGACCACCGCACCCACCCAGAACTCCCGGACGAACCCGCCGTCGCGGTAGCTCACCCTGAGGTGCGGCGGGTTGGTGTCGACGGTCCTGATCACGGTGCGGTCGAACCGCGTCTCGCACGCTTCGGCGATCCGGTCGAGGAGTCGGCCACGCGGCCCTTGCACCTGCGCGGTCAGCTGGTGGTCAGGCTCGGGACCGCCCACGGCGATCGGCTCTATCGCGGTCCCGGACATCGGGAAGATGCCGCCGACCGACACCCAGCGCCGTTCGATCCGGTCGGCGGGCGCGGCGCTCCGGTGCACGATCAGGGCGTCTGCGGTGAATTCCAGCACCTGTTGCCGGCCGGGCTCAAGCCGGGGCAGGCAGAGCGCGCCTTGGCCCAGCGTCGTCGGGTTTTCGTCCCGGCCGCTGCCCTGCAGGATCGTGTGGAGTTTGCCGCTGAGCAGGCCCTCCACGCTGGCCCGGTCGGTGAGCGAGTCGGTCTGCCCCGGCGTCAGGCTGTGGTGCAGCACGCCGAGCCGGAGCCAGCCCTCCCGCTCGAAGGCACGGATCCGCTCGGCGAACCACGCGGTCTGCGACTCGCCCACCAGGCCGAACCGGTGCTCCGTCCGGTGGCTGATCGCCATCGTGGAGTTGAGCCCGGCCACCACGACCTTGAGCTCCGGCACCGCGAACAGCGTCCAGGGCTGTGCGCTGTCGAACATGATCGAGTCCACGCCCTGGTAGAACTCCCGGAACAGCGAGGAGAAGTGTCGCCACTTCGGCCAGTAGGGCGATTCGGGCCGCTCGTCGTCGGCCTTGCAGTCGTTGAAATAGGCCTCACAGGCGGCGAGGTTGACGTCCCTGGCGCCTGGCACCAGTATCACCCGCTGCGGTTCCAGCCCGGCGAGTGCGCGCAGCCCCGTGAGAAAGGTCAGCGCGGTGGCCATCTGTTTGCGGCTGCCCGCCGCCGTGAGATCGCCGGAGACCACCATCAGCTCAGGCCGGGGCACGCCCTCGTTGGTCAGCCGGATCAACTCGGCGAAGATCCGGGCCTGGAGCTCGTCGGGGCTGAGCGGCGGATCCTGCCCCATCGTCCGGCCGAACCTCGGGCCGCCTACATGCAGCACGCTCAGGCTGCCCCGCCGGGCGGGTGGCTCGAAGTTGGCTGGATACCCCGGGGGCACCACGGGGACGCGGCGGGCGCGGCGCTGCCCGGTCATCAAGGTGGGCCGTGGCGAGCTGAGCAGCGGCAGCGGGTGGGTCACCATCGCTGCGGAAGGGAAGGCGGGGCGCTGCTCGGGCTTGGCCCGCCCGGCCAGCGCCTCCCGGATGCGGGTGAGAACCAGCCCGCGAGCGTGGTCCGGAGCGGTCACCCCGACCAGGTCGACCCAGGTGATATTGGAGAGCAGCCCATCGATCCGGCAGTCCTCGATACGCACGGTGATGAGTTTGTTTTCTGGATTATCCGGATTGGCGCGGAGTGCCGCCTGCCATTCGAGTTTTCCGAATCGCGAGCCCAAATAGTTCTTGGTGAGGAGGGCCAGCACGACCGCGGCCTCTTTGACGCCGCGATCCATGAAGTCGACGAAATTCGTGCCGGGCACGAAGTCCCAGGCCTGCAGCATCGTGCGGTATCCTGCTGCTTCAAGTTCCCAGGCCAGCCACGACGCCCAGCGTTCGTCAGCGGGAGAGTAGCTGATGAAAATGTCGATCGGCCGCTCCATGACGTTAGTATCACCCACCCTCGCCGGATTGATGCCATGATACTTTCAACTGTGGACGACCAAGGGTCACCGTCCGTGCCCTTGTGGAAGCGGGCCGTACTAGCGCCAAGCGTACTCGATTGGATTCGTATCGCGCTGCTGGTCGCCGGAGTTGGTTGTGTGCTGACGGGTTTGCTGCCGGTTGCGGAGGCCCGGGCGAGTATCGAGCGAATAGCTCCCCTGATGTTGTTTCTGGCCAGCGTTATTGTGCTGGCCGAATTGACCAAACAGGCTCAGGTGTTCGACGTCATCGCGGCGCGGCTGGCGCTGTTTGGCCGGGGCGCCTATCCCGCGCTCTTCCTGTTGTGTGTCGCGTTCGCCTCGGCTACGACGATCTTCCTTAACCTGGACACCACGGCGGTCCTGCTCACTCCCGTCATGCTGGCTCTCGCGCCGAAGGCGAAGATCGCTCCGCTGCCGCTGGCGATGACCACCGTCTGGCTGGCCAACACAGCCAGTCTCCTGCTCCCGGTGAGCAACCTGACGAACCTGCTGGCGCTGAACAAGGTGGGCCTTTCCGCGCCGGAGTTCGCGGTTCGCATGTGGCTACCGCAAACGGTCTCGATCGCGATCACCATGGCGTTGCTCTGGATGTTCTACTGGCGCCGGGGGGCGCGGGGTGCTGACCGTTACGAACCCGCGGAACCGGAGCCGATCAAGGACAGAGTGCTGTTCTGGGGCACCGCGGTGGCCTGCGTGCTGTTCATCGCGGCCATCCTGGCGGGCCTGCAGATCGAGATCGCGGCGATCGTCGCGGCTGCCCTGGCCATCACCTCCTACCTGATCCGCGACCGGGGATCGCTGCGCCCCTCGCTGATCCCGTGGCAGCTGCTCGTCTTCGTCACCGGGCTGTTTCTCGTGGTGCCGACGTTGATGCGGCATGGCCTGAACGATTTGATGACCTCGCTCATCGGCGCAGAAGAGGGGTTCGACGGATTGATCCGCACGGCCACGGCGGGTGCGGGCCTGTCCAATGTGGTCAACAATCTGCCCGCCTATGTGGCGGGTGAGCAAGTGATTCCCCTGACCAATCACGACCAATCACTGGCCCTCTTGACCGGCACCAATGTCGGATCGGTGATCACGCCGTGGGCCTCGCTCGCCACCCTGCTCTGGTTCGAATGGTGCCGCCGCCGGGGCGTCCGGGTGCCGCTAATCAAATTCATGCTGACCGGTGCGCTTCTCGCGGCATGTTTGCTGCCTGCGGTGGTCGGCGTGCTGTTGCTGAGCTGAATCCGCCCCGGAAAGCAGCCGTTACCTGTCTACACTGAGGCCATGAAAGATCTTCCGATATACGACGCGGTGCTCCTGCCCGGCGCGGACGTCAACGAGCGTTCGGTGCGGCTGAGCGAATGGTGTGCCAAATTAGCCCTGACCGAATTCGTCCTGCGGGCCGACAAGCTGTATCCACATATCTCGCTGTACATGGCGAATTTCGCGTCGGCGCAGCTTGGGGCAGTGCTGGAAGCGCTGGAGCAGGTCAGTGAGCGGACCTCGGAGATCGCGCTCGAAGCCGACCATTTCGCCGGAAACGATCAAGGTATGTTCGAGCTGTTCTATCGCAAGACCGAAGCGGTCGCCCGGCTCCAGGAGGACGTCATCGCCAGGCTCGACCCGCTGCGCGTCGGGCTGCGCGAGCGTGACCCGCTCGGTCGTGTGCTGGCCGACCACCGCCTCGTCGCGCCCCCCGTCGCCCGCGCCAACCTCGACCGGCATGGCTACGACGAGATCGGCGAGCTGTTCCGGCCGCACATCACCATGACCCGGTTCCAGCAGCGCGACCAGCAGGTCCCGGCCGATCTACTCCCCCCGGCGGAGTCGTTCGGCGAGGTCTACCGCACCCTCGCCCTGTGCGTGATGGGTGAGCACGGCACCTGCACCGAGGTCGTTGAAACCTTTGAGTTGGTCTCACCGCTCCGGGACCGGCAGTCCTGACCGGATGCGGGCGAATTGCTGGGAACGGCAGGCGATGAAGTTTCGTTCCGACTCGGGGAGATCCACACGCAGATCGAACGGTTTCCCGTCGAACCGGTAGAGCGTCACCCCCGCCTCCGCCGCGATCAACGCCCCCGCAGGGAAATCGACGAGTTCGGCCCGGTAGCCGACCAGGCCGTCGATCTGCCCTCGGGCCAGCATGATCCACGCGACTAGCGGCGCCCACAACTGCAACAGCCGACTGGTTCGCGACTCCAGTGTGGTCCGCAACGCGGATGCGATCGGATCACCCCCGCCCACGGCGTGTCCCTGAGTCCAGGCCAACAGCAACGGCCGCTCGATCGGCTCCACCTCTGACAGACCAGGGCCGCGCGCGCCACCGCCGCGTACGGCCGACCAGGTGTTGCCGCTCAGGGGGTCGTGCACCACCCCGACCACGGGCCGCGTGTCCACGCAGAACGCGATGCCCACCGCGTACACCGGCAATCCGATCGCGATGTTGTTGGTGCCGTCCAGCGGGTCGACGAACCAGACCCGGTCGCCGTCCGCACCCGCGACCCCCGACTCCTCGGCGACGATCTGATCGTTCGGATACGCGGCGCGGACCCGGCTCACGATCAATTCCTCCGATCGAAGGTCCAGGTCCGTGCTCAGATCTCCGCCCGCTCCCTTGGCCCAGATCCACGTGGGCTCTCGCCGCAGGAGCGTGCCCGCCGCCTCCGCAGCGGCAACCGCCACCGCCAGTTCCTCCGAGACATCCACGCCAGACCTCCTCAGTAGGTGTACTGGGCGGCCAGCCCGGCGGTCGCCACCGTGGCAGCCCTGGCTGACTCCGCGTCGCCGCACAGATGACGGCGCTGGGTGTGACTGCGGACCTCGGGCGGCCCCAGGGACAGATCCGACCGCGACCTGATCATCCGCCCGAGCGCGACCGTTGCGGCCTCACCCGAACCTTCGATCACAGTGCTGTGGAAAGCCCCAACGGGCAGGGAGTAGGTTTCCCCCGCGCCATAACGATCCAGTCGTTCCGGCCGGTAGCCGACGATTCGGTCGGTGGCCCGGATCGCGTCATGGTCGCCGAGACTGGTCACCTCGAAGATCCGGTGCATCGTTCCGTCCTCGATCCGGCCCAGCACGTTGGAGACCTGTCCATACAGGACGAAGCTCAGCAAATCCCAGCTGTGGCAATGGATCTGGGATGTGCTGCTGCCGGAGGTGGTCAGCTGGGGCGACCACAAGTGCAGGCAGACCCCCAGCTCGCCGCTGCGTTCCACGGGCAGGCAGAAGAATCCGAGCGGATGCCGTACCGCCGTGATGCGCAGGGTGCCGTCCGCGACCGCCCGCAGCACGGAACCGGCCCATGCCGGTATCGTCGAGACGGCTGTCCCCCGGTCGATCTCGTTCTGTAGATCCGAGTAGCGCATGTCGCTCCTCAGCTGGATGCCCCTTGCCGCATTCATTTCCTCACCGGTACGGGTCTGCGGGCTGGAGCGCGCGGCGGGTCACATCGACCACCTCGGTGTCTTCGAGGGAATCGAGGGGAAGACCCAGCACCTGGAAGAGGTCACGGACTTCGTCGACGGATGGTTCGCCGCTGAGCGGCACTGTCAGCGCGCGTTCGATCGAAATCTTCCTGGACTGACCGTAACTGCTGTTCAGCTCGGTTTCGCACCAGGAGTAGTAGAGCTTGCCGTGGTAGGCCATCATGGCTGACGCGGTGGGGTCCTCACGGGTGACGATCACCCGTGAGGCGGCCATATCCCAGCGACAGGTCGTTATCGTCGACGACAGGCCGACTCTGATGGTGAGAAAATCATTGTGCTTGCGATACCAGCTGGCGGCCAGAATCGTCGCGTAGGACTCGTTGCGGGTGCGATCCGCGGACCAGGGGTCAGCACGGCCGGTGACGAGGGACTGGCGAAACCGCGCGTACACCGCACAGGCCGTGGGGTTCTCCGGGTCGATGATCTCCAGCTGCATCTGGAGCTGGCGTCTGGCGATCCTGCAGTTCTCCACACATTCCGGCAGGGTGAACGCGCGGATGAAGGTGCCGGTGCCGCCTTTGAAGATCCACGTGTTGGTGTTCTGGGTCGCTGCCACCAGTTCGGTCCGCACCTGGGAACCCGCGAGAAGTGAGACGACCGACAGCTGGTCGATCGCCTGCCTGCTCTGGCCGAGTAACTCGGTGACCTCGTCGAACCGCGAGGGCAGCTGCTTGAGCGTGCCCCCGGAGTCGGCCAGCAACCGGCGGAGTTCGACCTCGACCGCACCGGTGCGCAGCCGATTGCGGATCAGCGTTGCGGACACCAGGGCAAGGACGACGAGAGTGGCTTTGGCCACGATCGACTGCATCGTGGAGCTGGACACGTTGGGGATCAGATCGACCACGGCCGCGCCCACGGCTACCAGAAGTGCGATCCCCGCTTCGGGCTCGTTGCGCAGCCAGGACAGACGTTGTTTCCAGCTCAATTCGCTGGAATCGTCTCCGTTGTTCGCGATCGACATGAAACCCATCCCTGTGGCACGTGTAGGGAGCGGATTCTGGCTTTCCCCTGCATGCATTGTCCATGTTGCGGTTGAATTCCGCCACCTATTTGCTGAGGCGAGCATGGATAATTCGATCTCGGATGTTATCGGTGGGTCAGCTGGGTTTGGTGAACGCCACGATTGTTGACGCCATAAAATGCGTTTAAGGCGTGTTTTTTCGGGAGTCAACTCGGCTGTCGACTCAGGGGAGCCCGTCGGCCCGCGCTAACGGGCAGATGGCGGGGCACGGTAGGGCGTGCGCCATCTAATCGGGGTGCCTGGTCACAGGTTCGGCGCGTGGGGATTTCCCATGTGTTAAGGGCCCCGGCTCCCCTCGCCGGAGTCGGGGCCGGTCTGTTAGTCGGCCGTGAGTTGCTCGGCCTCCGCGTGTAGTGCCTCGACGAGAAGCAGCTCCAGACGGAGGTCCGCGTCTACGAGGTCGTCGAGTGTTGCCACGTCTCCTCCTGCAAGAGAGGACGTCTCGCCGGCCACTCGGGTTACCCGTCATAACAGAACGGCATGAAAGCGGAAAGCGCTGCTTTCTCCGGCAGCGGTTTTGGTGAACGCCGGGTTGATGGACGCCGCGTCGCCGAGTGCCGCGAATTCAACGAATGCCCGGAGGCGTCTCCCGCGCTCCGTCGGGGCGTACGGCGTCGCTCAGGCCGGGGCGTACGTCGACGGATTGCCCGCCCCGCCGGGCCGTCACAACCTCCGGCCCCGCCGGGAGGCGGTGGTCCGAATGGGCGAGGGCTTTAGTGGCTCTGCCATATGTCGCATATCTCGTTGGACAGGACACTCTGCCAGGATTCGGGGCCCGTGCCGGTGTTTGTCGAGTTCCCGGCGGTCATCCGCATGGAGGGGTAGGCGACCTCCGGGGCGCCGTTCCGTTCCAGCCGGACCGGGATGGGCCAGTTTCCCCTCGGTACGGCTCCGCAGTCGGTGACTCGGTACTTCAGGTCGAAGCTCGTGGCCCGTTCCGGCCCGAGAGAGTGGGGGGCGGGCCTCCTCGTGGACAGCAGCCTCAGACCGGGCCCGCTCCTGCCGATCCCGAAGACCGTCACCGGCTCGTCGTTCAGGTTCCGCACGGTCACCCGCACCGTGAACCGCCCGTGGGCCTCGCGTCCTTCCTGCACGGCCTCACTCGAACTGCTGGCGGCCTCCAGCCCGAAGCGGGAGGGCGGGGCGGAGGCGGAGCGTGCTCTCAGGGCGCCCGGCCGTACCCGCCAGGAGCCCAGATGCGCTTTCGAGCCGCCGGAGCGGGCCCTGGGCCCGTGGGCCGCCGGGGTGGACACGTGGGACGCGGCGAGCAGCCCGCACGCCACCATGAACGCCAGGGCGGCCCCGAGACCTGGATTGCCAGCCATACCGGGGGTCATTCACCGGATCGGCCACAAAGCAATCTCATGACGTGATCATGCCGACGCCAATCTTCCCGTGGCGCGATCACGCAGGTCCCAAGGTTTCGGCGAGAAGAGATCGGCGGGGGCGGCGCCCGTGTTCCGGGGCCGTGTCGTAACTCCGGGATGACCGAGACTTGTCCCCATGAGTCTCTCCCCGTCCTCCTCCTCGTCCGCGTCTGCGCAGGCTCGGCCGAGAGGCGTCCTTTATGTGATCGTGTGCGCGGCGGGCGCAGCCCCCGGTGTCGCAGGCCTGATCACGATGGCCCGGGAGGTGGGGTGGGCCGTCCAGGTCGTCGCCACTCCTTCGGCGCTGGGTTTCGTCGACGTGCCCGAGTTGGAGAGACTGTCCGGGCGTCCCGTCCGGAGCCGGTACCGCAGGCCGGACGAGCCGAAGCCTCCCAGGGCCGACGCGATCGTCGTCGCCCCCGCGACCTACAACACCGTCAACAAGTTCGCCCAGGGGGTCGCCGACACCTATGCCCTCGGCCTGCTCGCGGAGGCCCCGGGCCTGGGCATCCCGGTGGTCGTCGTGCCCTTCGTCAACGCCGCCCTCGCTTCCCGGCTTCCGTTCCGCCGCAGCGTCGAGACGCTGTGCGCGGAGGGGGTCCGCGTGCTTTTCTGCCAGGTGGAGCCCGACCCCCGCGCCTCCGACCCGGGAGACGGCCACCAGGGCGGCGCCCCGGATCCGTGGCGGGCGGCGCTGGACGAGATCGAGGCGCTACGTGTCGCGGAAGGCGGATAGGACAGACCGATGCGGCAGAACAAATAACACAAGAGGCGAAGGATAAGGATTTTTTCCCTTCCCAAAAGGCTCCGCATTTAGCCGCAATTACGGACACATGCCTACAAGGCGCTCGCTAGGGCGAGAACACGACCTCCACGGAGCTTGCACTCCACGTTGTCTCATAACTACTATCAGTGAAAAAGATCTTGGGGGGGATCTTGTATGTCACTGATCTTCATGTCAGCAGTGTCCAGAATCAAACCGTTCCTGATGTCTCTGGTGGTCGCGGGGGCGACGGTCGGAGGGCTCTCTTGCCAGGTGTCGCCGGCCATGGCGGACGCCGACGGCGATAGCACGGTGGCGAACGTCCAGGTGGGCCTGTCGATCACGCTGAGCGATCTGACCGACTCGTTCATCCTGCAGGGAAACCCCGGTGAGACGGTGTCGACCGGCACCGGCCTGCCCGTCACGATGAGGGTGACGACGAACAACTTCGCCGGTTACACCGTCACCGTCCAGCCGGCCGCGGCAGCCCTCGTCGGGGCGATCGCCGGCAACACCGACACCGTCTCGTCGAGCCTGCTGCAGGTCCTCGGGCCCGCCCAGACCAACTTCACCGCGCTGGACTCCGCGGCCCCCTTGGAGGTGGCGCGCAAGGGCACGCGGTCGGACCCGGACGGCGACATCATCACCAACAGCTACCGGATCACCATTCCCTTCGTCCGTCCTGACACCTACAGCGGCACGCTCAACTACGTCGCGACCACCCTGTAACCCGTTCTCTTTCGTCGATCACTCATCCAACGAGCGCAATGGGGGGCTGCGCAGTGGCCGGAAGGCTTCAGCGCATAATCGTCGCATCTCTTGCGATAGGTGGCGCGGCACTGACGGTGGGCCCGGAAGCGTCGGGGCTGTCAGGCGCAGCCCCCAAGCCTGACTTCTCGCTGATGGTGAGTCCGACGCGCCTCATCGTGGGGCCCGAGCATCTCGACCAGGCTCAGACGTTCCAGGTCACGAACCGAGGACGGTTGCCGGTCGACATCGTGGTGAACAAGGCGAGCTTCACCATGGGCCAGGACGGGAAGATGGTCCTCGACGAGGACGCCCCCTACTCGGCGGCCGACTGGATCGAGGTCAGCCCGGCGGACTTCCATCTGGCTCCGGGGCAAGGGCGGCCGGTCATCGTGCGGATCGACCCTCCGGAGCAGCCGGACAACGGCGAGCACCAGGTCGCGGTGCTCTTCGTGGCGCCTCCCGGCTCCGAGACCGGCGCCGACAACATCAAGCTCAACCGGGCGATAGGCACGCCGATCTACGTCACCGTCCCCGGGCCCGTCGACACCTCGGTGCGAATCGGCGGCCTGCGCTCCTCGGCGTTCGCGATGAGCGGTCCGGTGGAGTTCGGCGTCACCGTCGACAACCCGGGCACCGTGCACCGTGACTTCTTCGGGAGCGACGGCCTGAACGTCGAGGTCAACGGGGAGAAGGTCCCCTTCCCCGACTTCACCGTGCTGCGCGGGACCAGCAGGGACATCACCGTCCGCTGGACGGATCCGCCGCTGATGTGCATCTGCCACGCCAAGGTTTCGCTCTCCGGATCGGCGGGAGTGTCCAGCCGGAGCGCCACCCTGGTGATCTTCCCCTTCCACCTGGCCGGGCTGCTGCTGGGCATGGTGATCGCGCTCTACCTCCTCGTACGGCTGGGCCGCCGCCGCTACCAGGCGCATCTGCTCGGCGCGGCCAAGTCGCTGCGCGACTCCGGCGAGGACGGCCCCCGGCGGGACGGCGAGGCGTAGGCGGACCGGGGGCGCGGCTGTGCGTTGCCCGAAAAAGCCATACCAACCTGGTGTTTTCCACTGGTCGCAGTGAACTCGGAGTGAAGGCGGAGAGACGAAGAAAGTGGATCGGCCCCGCGCGGGCGCTTCTTCGTCACATACTGAAACGCTACGTAACTTTGAGTGACCGACGAGGGGCACGGCGGTGACGGGGACGATCCTTCAGCCAGTCCGCACGGGGCAGGGCGGCCAGATCACGCGGGCAGGCTGGACCGCGGGGGAGTGTGAGGCCGAGAGGGAAGGCGAGGTTGCGGGGGAGGGGCACGGGGCCGCGCGGGAAGAGGCGAACCGCCCCGACATAGACGTCAGTGTGATCGTTCCCGTCTACAACTGCCGCACCTACCTCGACAGGTGCCTGACCTCGCTGCTGGTGCAGCGGGTGAGCAGGGAGATCGTCGTTGTGGACGACGGCTCGACCGACGGCAGCGCGGAGCTGCTCGACCTCTACGCCTCCTATCATCGCGGCGTCATCCGGGTCGTCCGTCTCGAGCACGAGGGCGGCGCAGGGCGTCCCCGCAACGTGGGGCTCTCCCACGCCCGGGGCAAGTACGTGTTCTTCTGTGACGCGGACGACTATCTCGGTTCTGAGGCGCTTGAGCGGATGCTCGCGATGGCGGAGCGCAACGGCTCGGACATGGTCCTCGGGAAGATCGTCGGGCACGACCGCAGGGCCCCCGCCTCGATGTTCCGCGAGAACGCGGAGCGGGTCGCGCTGGGCGACAGCGCCGTCTACAACAGCCTGAGCTGCTTCAAGCTGTTTCGCAGGGAGATGCTCGAACGGTACGCCATCCGCTTCGACGAGACGCTGCTGGTCGGTGAGGACGTGTTCTTCACCACCCACGCCTACTGCCACGCCGGGGTGATCTCGGTGGTCGCCGACTACGACTGCTACCACCTGGTCGCCAGGCCGGACGGCAGCAGCATCATGCAGCAGCCGGGCAGCCGCGACCCGGTCTCCTGGCTGCGGATGATCAAGGGCTCGATCGAGCTGATGGTCCGTCACGTGCGCCCGGGAGCGCTCCGCGACCACCTGCTCAGGCGTCACTTCAGGATGGACGCCCTCAGCAACCTCGGCAGGCCGTTCCTTGAGGCGGAGGAGGTCCAGCGCAAGGAGATCGCCGCCGAGGTGGCCGACATGTGCGAGCGGTGGCTGACCGACGGGGTCCGTGACCGCCTCAACCCCATCGACCGCGGTCGCATCGCCGCCCTCCAGGACATCGACCGTCTGGTACGGCTCGCGCACATCGAGTCGGCCGTCGTCCGCAGGGAGCTGACCGAGCTCCACTGGGGCCAGGAGGGCGGCCTGGTCGTCGCGGGCAGGGTCGCGCTGGGCGCGCTGGAGCGGGGCGATCGTCCCGAGCTCGTCGCGAACGGCCTCAGCCTGGTGCTGCGGCTGCGCAACGGCGGCGCGGAGCGGCGTGACGGCACGGGTGGTGCCGGGCGGCCAGGGGCGGGCGGTGCCGGGCGGGCCGGGGCGGGCCAGGGCGGTGTGAGCCAGGGCGGTGTGGGCCAGGGCGACGGGGGCCCGCGCGGGGGGACAGGGCGCCCCGTCGAGCTGGTGCTCCCGGTCACCGGCGACCACGAGGGGTTCACCGGCGTCGTCGACGTCGCCAGACTGCCCTCGGGGGTCTGGGACGTCTATCTGAACGTCGAGTGCGATGGCGTGACCCGTCTCGCGAGGCTCGGCGCCGACCGCGACGGGCGCATCGTCCAGCCGGTGCCCCGCGTGATCGGCGGCGTCGTCGCCCTGCCGTACTTCACCAGGCCGCACGGCAACCTCAGCCTCGACGTCGGCGGTCACGTGGTGGCCGTCCCCGGCAGCGTGCGGCTGACCCGCGCCCGCTGGGCGATCGGGCACAGGCTGGTGCTCGACGGGGAGGTCAGCGTCGGCGCGGTCACGCCGGGCGTGCGCGCGGTGCGCCACCTGGTGTGGCGGGAGCGGTGGTCGGGACGGGAGCGGCGCGAGCCGGTCGAGGTCGAGGCGGGGGGCGCGTTCGCCGTCAGACAGGCGCTTGGCAGACTGGGACCCGGCACCTGGGACGCCTACCTGGAGTTGGATCTGGGCGGGCCGCCCGCGCGCTTCAGGATCGAGGCGGCGGCGGAGACGATCGCGCCACCGCGCACCTGGTGGCGCGGGCTGGTCAGGCGCAACGTCAGGCCCTACGCGACCGCGGGCAAGGGGAGGCTCAGCACGGTCGTGCGCACCTTCACCCCCAGGTCGTTCGTTCGGCGGGTCTTCCGTTAGTTGCCACTCTCTTGCAAGTGCAAGCTGATGGCCTAAAGTGGGAAGGATTTCGCACTTCGGAGGCTTGTCGTGCACGTACCCGATGGCTTTTTCAACGCAGCCGTTTCAATCTCGGCCGGGGCCGTCGCGGCCGCCGGTGTGGGGGTCTGCCTACGTGGCGCCCGCAGAGAGCTCGACGACAGGACCGCGCCCATGGCGGGCCTGGTCGCCGCCTTCATCTTCGCCGTCCAGATGCTCAACTTCCCGGTCGCGGCGGGCACCAGCGGGCACCTGCTCGGCGGCACGCTCGCCGCGATACTCGTGGGCCCGTACACAGCGGTGTTGTGCGTCGCCGTCGTCCTGCTCGTGCAGGGCTTCTTCTTCGCCGACGGCGGGCTGACCGCGCTGGGGGTGAACATCACCCTCATGGGCATCGTCGCGATCGTGGCAGGCTGGACCGTCTTCCGCCTGGTCGCGGGCAGGGCGCGTGGCAGGGGCACGGTGGTCGCGGCCTCCTTCGTCGCGGCCCTGATCTCCGTGCCCGTCGCGGCGCTCGCCTTCGCCCTGCTGTTCTGGATCGGCGGAACCGCGCCCATCGAGGTCGGCACGGTCGCCGCCGCCATGGGTGGCGTGCACGTGCTCATCGGCATCGGTGAGGGCCTGATCACCGCGGTCACCGTCAGCACCGTGCTGGCGGTCAGGCCCGACCTGGTGTACGGCGCGCGCGGCCTGACCGCGCCGCTGGTCCTGCGGGGCGCGGACGGCGACGCCACGGTCACCCGTGAGGCCGGCCTTCCCACGACCAGTGTGACCCCCGTCGCCCCGCGGCGCCTCGGCTGGTTCCTGCCCGCGGGCATCGTGGTCGCGGCGCTGCTGGCGGGGATCGTCAGCTTCTACGCCTCCTCCTCGCCCGACGGCCTGGAGCGGGTCGCCACGGACAAGGGCTTCATCGGGCAGAGCGCGGAGCACGCCCTGGCGGGCCAGCCGCTGGCCGACTACGGAGAGGCGGGCGGCATCCCGGTCGGGATCGCGGGCCTGATCGGCGTCGGAGTGACCCTCGCGGTCGGCGGCGGGCTGTTCTTCGCGGTGCGGCGCCGTACCGGGCGTGCGGGGGCGTCCGCCAGGGACGAGGTCTCCGCGTAGTGGGAGCGGGCCACAACCACCAGCTCTACCGGGCGGGCGACACTCTCGTCCACCGGCTGCCGCCACAGTGCAAGCTGGCCGCGGTCGCGGCCTTCGCGCTGGTGGTCGTGGCGACCCCGCGCGAGTGGTTCTGGGCCTTCGGGCTCTACGCCGTGCTGCTGGCCGTGGTCGCGCTGGCCGCACGTGTCCCGCTCGTCTTCGTGCTGCGGCGGATGGTGATCGAGCTGCCGTTCGTCGTGTTCGCGGTCGCGTTGCCGTTCATCGGGCTCGGTGAGCGCGTGCCCCTCCTGGGGGTCTCGCTCAGCGTCGAAGGGCTCTGGTCGGCCTGGAACATCCTGGCCAAGGCCACGCTGGGAGTGGTCGCGAGCGTGCTGCTCGCGGCCACGACCGAGCCGAGGCTGATGCTGCTGGGCGCGCAGCGGCTCAGGCTGCCGCCGCTGCTGGTGCAGATCGCCATGTTCATGCTCCGCTACATGGACGTGATCGTCGACGAGATGCGCCGGATGCGGGTGGCCAGGGAGTCGAGGGGGTTCGTCGCCAGGGACGTGCGGCACATCCCGGTGATCGCCAGGTCCGCGGGGGCGCTGTTCATCCGCTCGTACGAGCGCGGCGAGCGGGTGCACCTGGCGATGCTCAGCCGGGGCTACAGCGGCTCGATGCCGGTCATTCAGGACCTGTCCGCGTCGTCGCGTCAGTGGCTCACAGCGGGTATGTTGCCCGGCGCGGCGCTCGTGGTGCTGCTCGGGACACTGTGCGGGACACTGCTCGTGAACGGGGGCTTGGCATGACATCCTCGCTTGAGGTGCGTCGTCTGGCGTACGCCTATCCGGATGGCACGCAGGCGCTGTTCGGCGTCGACTTCGAGATCGGGCGCGGGGAGCGAGTCGCGCTGCTCGGCCCGAACGGCGCGGGCAAGACGACGCTCGTGATGCATCTCAACGGCATCCTGACCGCGGGACACGGCACGGTGACCGTGGCCGGGCTCCCGGTCGGCAAGAAGTCGCTCAAGGAGATCCGCAGGCGGGTCGGGCTGGTCTTCCAGGACCCCGACGACCAGCTCTTCATGCCGACCGTCAGGGAGGACGTCGCCTTCGGCCCGGCGAACCTCGGGATCGGGGGCGAGGAGCTGGAGCGCAGGGTGAAGGGCGCGCTGGACCGCGTCGGCATGCTGGAGGCGATCGACAGGCCGCCGCACCACCTGTCCTTCGGTCAGCGCCGCCGGGTGGCGGTGGCGACGGTGCTGGCCATGGAGCCGGAGATCCTGGTGCTCGACGAGCCGTCGTCGAACCTGGACCCGGCCTCCCGCCGCGAGCTGGCCGAGATCCTCAGAGGGCTCGACGTGACGGTGCTGATGGTCACCCACGACCTGCCGTACGCGCTGGAGTTGTGTGACCGGGCGCTCATCCTGTCCGGCGGGGTGATCGCCGCCGATGGGCCGACCAGGAAGATCCTCGCCGACGCGGACCTGCTCGCCGCTCATCGGCTCGAGCTGCCGTACGGCTTCGCACTCCGGTAATCAGGACATCCTTCGCAATATCCCGCATATGTGGCGACACGCCGAGATCTAGATTTATATGCCCTCTGACACGTGTTATTTATGATTTTTCCGGTATAAATCGGCGTGGTGTGGAGGCGGGAACGGTGGGAAGAGGGGGACGAGGGCCCGCCGGGCCAGGGCAACCCCGGTTTCACATGCCGCGATTTCGAACGGGGCGGGGGCGATATGTGGTGTTCGTGGCGCCACCTCCCCTGCGTGCTAATGATCATAGAGTTGCAGGTCCTCACATACGGTGATGGCGAAGTAAAGTGGGTCTGCCTCATGGGCGAGGAGGACTGATGAAGCTACGGCTGGCTCGCCGTGCCGTCGGTGACGCCGTGGTGGTGGCCGTCGAGGGCGAACTCGATCTGTTCACCGCGCCTTTTCTGCGGGACGAGGTCCGTGACGCCATCAAGCTCGACGGCGCCCGGCTGATCCTCGATCTCACCGCACTCTCGTTCATGGACTCCAGCGGCCTTTCCGTGCTCATCGAGGCGTGGCGGCTGGCCACGGGGGAGGGGGGAGGGGTCAGCCTGGCCGCCCCCCAGCCTCCGGTGGCCAGAATCCTGCGCACCACGGGCCTCGATCGGCGCATCAAGGTCTATCCGGACGTGGGCAGCGCCGTCGGGGAGATCTACCCCACCCCCGAGTAGAACTTCATTCGGTAGCCGCGTTAAAGTCCGCTCATGGACCTGAACGGAGCAGCAGCAATCATCTCTGGCGGTGCCAGCGGCCTCGGCGAGGCCACGGTTCGTGACCTCGCCGCGCACGGTGCGACCGTGATCGTCGCGGACCTCAACGAGGAGCGCGGCAAGCCCCTCGCCGATGAGATCGGCGGAGTTTTCGTCAAGACCGACGTGTCCGACGAGCAGCAGGTGCAGGCGGCGGTCGACGCCGCCGTCGCGACCGGCAAGCCACTGCGTGTCGTGGTCAACAGCGCGGGCATCGGCTGGGCCAACCGTACGGTCAACCGTGACGGCTCGCCGCACGACCTGGCCTCCTACCGCAAGGTGATCGAGGTCAACCTGATCGGCACCTTCAACCTCATGCGCATCGGCGCCGCGGCCATCGCCAAGACCGAGCCGGTCGACGAGGACGGCCAGCGCGGCGTGGTCGTCAACACCGCCTCCGTGGCGGCGCTCGAGGGTCAGACGGGTCAGGTGGCCTACTCGGCGTCCAAGGGCGGCATCGTCGGCATGACCCTCCCGGCCGCGCGCGACCTGGCCGCCGTCGGCATCCGCGTCAACACGATCTGCCCCGGCATCATCGACACCCCGATCTACGGCTTCAACGCCAACGCCGAGGAGTTCAAGGCCAAGCTCGTCGCCCCCGTCGTCTTCCCCAAGCGCATGGGCACGCCCGCCGAGTTCGCCCACCTGGTGCGCTCGCTGATCGAGAACGACTACATGAACGCCGAGACCGTCCGCTTCGACGGCGGCATCCGCTTCCAGCCCAAGTAGGAGGCATCGGTGTCTGACGAGGTTCTGGTCGAGATCGACGGCGGCGTCGCCATCATCACGATCAACCGCCCCCAGGCGAAGAACGCCGTCAACGGCGTGGTCGCCAGGGGCATCGCCGCGGCGCTCGACGAGTTGGAGGAGCGCGGGGACGTCGCCGCGTACGTCCTGACCGGAGCGGGCGGCACCTTCTGCGCGGGCATGGACCTGAAGGGCTTCCTGAAGGGTGACCTCCCGTACGTCGAGGGCAGGGGGTTCGGCGGCATCGCCGAGGCGCCGCCGAAGAAGCCGATCGTCGCCGCGGTCGAGGGCTACGCCCTGGCCGGGGGGTTCGAGCTGGCGCTGGCCTGCGACATCATCGTGGCCGCTGAGACGGCCGTGTTCGGGCTGCCCGAGCCCAAGCGCGGCCTGGTCGCGGCGGCCGGAGGCGTGATGCGGCTGCCCAGGCGGATCCCGTACCACGTCGCGATGGAGATCGCCCTGACCGGCGACCACTTCCCGGCCTCGAGACTCCACGAGGTCGGCCTGGTCAACCACGTCACGCCCGCGGGCGAGGCGCTGGCCAGGGCGGTCGAGCTGGCTCGGCGGATCGCGGGCAACGCCCCGCTGGCGCTCGCCGCGACCAAGCGCGTGATCGTCGAGTCCGCGGACTGGAGCGGGGAGGAGATGTTCCGCAGGCAGGCGGAGATCATCGACCCGGTGTTCGGCTCCAAGGACGCAATGGAGGGCGCGGCGGCCTTCGCGGAGAAGCGCGCTCCCGTCTGGAAGGGCGAGTAGCCCCACAGCAGCTTCGCGCCGGGTGCGATCGAAGTGATCGCACCCGGCGCGTTTCCTGCCCGAAGTGCGTACGGTAAAGGTGTGGACAGGTGCGGCGGGGGCACGTGACGTCCAGTCGACCGCTCCGAGGGCGCAGGAGAGTGCATTGAACGACCACGGGACCCGCATCCCCCCGACCGAGCGGTCCACGGGCGAGCGGCTCAAGCGCAGCGCGGGAAACCTGGCGGCGGGCGCGGCGGGCGCCGCCATGCTCGTCATCGTCCTGGTCGCGGGCATGTGGGCGATCGAAATCGCCGACTACGTGCTTCCCGGTGACTTCAACGAGTACGGCATCAGGTCGTGGAACGTCGAGGGTCTGGGCGGCATCTTCCTGGCGCCGTTCCTGCACGCGGGCTTCGGCCACCTCATGGCCAACTCGTTGCCCCTGCTGATCCTCGGCTTCCTCGCCGCGCTGCGCGGGCTCGGCCGCTTCCTGCTCGCCAGCCTGATCATCATCGTGATCAGCGGTCTCGGCGTCTGGTTCACCAGCTCGCCGTACGTGGTCACGGTCGGCGCGAGCGGGCTGGTCTTCGGCTACTTCGGCTTCGTGCTCGCCAGGGGCCTGTTCGATCGCCGCATCCTCGACATCCTCATCGGCATCGGCGTCGCGGTCGCGTACTACTCGATCATCTGGGGTGTGCTCCCCGGCGAGGCGGGCATCTCCTGGCAGGGACACCTGTTCGGGCTGGTCGGCGGCATCCTGGCGGCCTGGGTCCTGCGCCGCAAGCGCGAGGCCCTTCCGGCCTACTGATCGCGATCCCGCGTCGCAGGCGTGAGACCCTTCCGGCTCGCCGGCGTTCTTCTTTAGGGGCGCTAAAGTTGTCCGACGACCGTCGATGTGAGACTGGGAGACGGACACCGTGCACGAGAAACCGCTGGACGACTTCGCCGCCATCGCCGACCCGGTCGAGCGCGCCCAGTCGATCAGCCACGCCATGGCGGACAGGCAGGAACTGGTCGCCGAGCTGGCCCGGCTGCGTCGCGCGGCCATCATCGAGGCGCGGGCGGCAGGGGTCAGGCAGGACGCGATGGCACGGCGGCTCGGGGTGACCCCGGGACGGGTGTCACAGATGGCCTCTGCCGGTGCCAGAGACGCCACAGAGGGACTTTGGGCGGAATCCCAGAATGTAGCCGACCCTTCCCCTCGGAGGGGGCGTGAGGCCCGCAGAGGGCCCCGGGTGGTGGTGCGGCGCGCGCTGCCGACGGAGCCCGCCGTGCGCGCTTCGGCGTCGCTCTTCATGACCGAGGCCGCCGCGCAGGGGGTCCGGCCGGGGCGCAGGATGCTCGGCGTCGGCCGGGAACCGGCCGCCGACCACGTCGCGACCGCGTTGCGCGTCGAGCCGGGCTCCGAGGTGCTGGCCCGCAGGAAGCTGCTGCTCGCCGACGACGTTCCGGTACGGATCGCGACCAGCTACTTCCGCCTGGACGTTTTCGCCGGCACACCGATCTGTGACCCCGACTTCGTGCGGCCGACCCTGCAGGCCGGGATCGAGGCCCTCGGCCACCGCTTCGGCCACGCGGAGGAGTACCTGGTGGCCCGCTCGCCGACCGGGTTCGAGGCCGGGACCCTGCTGCTCGACCCCGGCGAGTGGATCGTGCAGGTGCTGCGTGCGAGCTACGGCGACGACGGCACGCCGGTCCACACGCTGGAGACGATCTGCGCGGCCTCCCGCCATGTCTTCCCCATCACCCAGGTCACGGGCGCCGACGAGTTCTGACTGTCCGCCGTTCCGCGGCCGGGCGGTCCCGGTGCCGATAGGGCGGGCGGTGACATGCTTGCGGCCCGGCGCCTGTGGGCGGCACCGGGCCGGTAGAACGTTCCCAACGGGAAGGTCAGAGGCGCTCGACCACGTGGTCGATGCACTTCGTCAGGGCCTCGACGTCATCGGGGTCGACGGCCGGGAACATCGCGATGCGCAGCTGGTTGCGGCCGAGCTTGCGGTAGGGCTCGGTGTCCACGATGCCGTTGGCGCGCAGGACCTTGGCGACCTCGGCCGCGTCGACCTCGTCGGCGAAGTCGATGGTGCCGACCACGTTCGAGCGGAACTCGGGGGCGGCGAACGGCGTGGTGTAGGAGGTCTTCTCCGCCCACGTGTAGAGCCGCTGGGCCGAGTCGGCGGTGCGGGCGGTGGTCCAGGCCAGGCCGCCGTTGCCGTTCATCCACTCGATCTGGTCGGCCAGCAGGAACAGCGTGGCGACCGACGGGGTGTTGTAGGTCTGGTCCTTGACGGAGTTGTCGATCGCCACCGGCAGGCTGAAGAACTCGGGGACGTACCGGCCGCTGCCGGAGATCTCCTCGACCCTGGCCAGCGCGGCCGGGGACATCAGGGCGAGCCACAGGCCGCCGTCGGAGGCGAAGCTCTTCTGCGGGGCGAAGTAGTAGACGTCGAACTCGCTCGCCTCGACGGGCAGGCCGCCCGCGCCCGAGGTGGCGTCGACCAGGACCAGCGAGCCCTCCTCGCCCACCCGCTTGATCGGCATCGCGACGCCGGTCGAGGTCTCGTTGTGGGTGAGCGCGTAGACGTCGACGCCCTCCTCGAGGCGGGCCTCGGGGTGGCTGCCGACCTCGGACTTGATCACGGTCGGCTCGCCGAGCCACGGGGCCTTCGCCACGACGGAGGCGAACTTGGAGGAGAACTCGCCGAAGTGCAGGTGCTGCGACTTCTCGCGGACGAGCCCGAAGGCGGCGATGTCCCAGAACGCGGTGGTGCCGCCGTTGCCGAGGACGACCTCGTATCCCTCGGGGAGGGAGAACAGCTCCCGCAGGCCGGCGCGGACGCGCCCGACGAGCGACTTGACGGGCTTCTGGCGGTGAGAGGTGCCCAGCAAGCTGGAGCCTGAGGCGGCCAGAGCCGAGAGCTGCTCAGGTCGCACCTTCGAGGGCCCGCAGCCGAAACGACCGTCGGCGGGCTTGATGTCAGAGGGAATCACGATGTCAGCCACCTGACCAGCCTACTGAGCCCGCCGTTCCCTCCAACCCGGGGTCCGGATTTTGAGACAGGCGTGGCGTTCCCGGCGAGACTGGAAAGTCACTCAATGCGGCTTTGCGGGGGATTTGTGAACGCGAAACGAAGGGGATGGGGACGCGCGAAACGGCTGTCGCGCGAGGGGGTCGCGCGACAGCCGTACAGGCACGGTCGGGTGAATCAGAAGGAGTCGATGACCTCGGCGGCGCCGGGGACGTCGTTGATGGAGCGCTGGGGCGGGCCCACGTAGTTGGCGCTGGGGCGGACGAGCCTGCCCGTGCGCTTCTGCTCCAGGATGTGGGCAGCCCAGCCCGCGGTGCGGGCGCAGGTGAACATCGAGGTGAACATATTGGAGGGAACTTCGGCGAAATCCAGGATGACCGCGGCCCAGTACTCGACGTTGGTGGCGAGCACCCGGTCGGGCTTGCGGGCGTGCAGTTCGTCGAGGGCGGCCTGCTCCAGGGCAGCGGCGACCTCGTAACGCGGGGCGTTGAGCTCCTTGGCGGTACGGCGGAGCACGCGCGCCCTGGGGTCCTCGGCGCGGTAGACCCGGTGACCGAAGCCCATGAGACGCTGGCCGCTGTCCAGCTCCTGCTGGACGTACTTCTTGGCGTCGCCCAGCTTCTCGACGCCTTCCATCATGTGCAGCACGCGGGCGGGGGCGCCCCCGTGCAGCGGGCCGGACATGGCGCCGATCGCACCGCTCAGCGCCGCCGCGACGTCGGCGCCGGTGGAGGCGATGACCCGGGCGGTGAAGGTGGAGGCGTTCATGCCGTGCTCAGCCGCGGACGTCCAGTAGGCGTCGATGGCCTTGACGTGCTTGGGGTCGGGCTCGCCCCGCCAGCGGACCATGAACCGCTCGACGATGCTGTTGGCCTTGTCGACCTCACTCTGCGGGACCATCGGCAGGCCGAGGCCACGCGCAGACTGGGCGACGAAGCTGAGGGCGGTCACGCTGGCGCGCGCCAGGTCGGCGCGGACCTGCTCCTCGTCGATGTCGAGCAGCTGGCGGAAGCCGTACGCGGGGGCCAGCATGGCCAGCGCGCTCTGCACGTCGACGCGGATGTCACCGGAGTGGACAGGGATGGGGTACGGCTCCGCCGGGGGAAGACCCGGCTGGAACTTGTTGTCGACGAGCAGGCCCCACACGTGTCCATAGGAAACGCGACCGACCAGCTCTTCGATGTCGACGCCCCTGTAACGGAGGGCGCCCCCCTCTTTGTCCGGTTCCGCGATCTCCGTCTCGAAGGCTACTACGCCTTCGAGCCCGGGTTTGAAGTCGGACATTCTCGGCCGCCTCCCTTTCTTGAAGTCAAAGCCTTGATGTCGAGATACCGGCGGGTCTTATTCAACCCCCTTGGGCGCGGTGGTGTGCCGCCGGACCCGCCAGAACGCGATCGTCCCAGGTGGGGGCGGTGCGCATGCTCTCCGTCAAGCACGGGAGAATACCTTCCCGTGGATGCCACCTCGCGCCCGCCTTCGCTCGCCGGGCTTCGCCGCACCTACGAAGGTCTTCCTCTGCTTGAGGAGGACCTCGCATCCGACCCCGTCTCCCAGTTCGCCCGGTGGTTCGCCGACGCCGTGGCCGCCGAGCTTCCCGAGCCGAACGCGATGATCGTCGCGACGTGCTCGGCGGGCGGCAGGCCCACGGCCAGGACCGTTCTGCTGAAGGGCTACGACGAGAACGGGTTCGTCTTCTACACCAACTACGAGTCGCGCAAGGGCCGCGACCTCGCGGAGAACCCGCGAGCCAGCCTGCTGTTCCCCTGGCACTCGATCCGCCGTCAGGTCAGGATCGAGGGACAGGCGGTACGGCTGTCGCGGGAGGAGTCCGCCGCCTACTTCAGGTCCCGCCCCTACGGATCTCGCATCGGAGCCTGGGCCTCGCGGCAGTCCGCCGTCGTGCACTCCAGGCAGGAGCTCGACGACCGCTACGCGGAGTTGGCCGCGCGCTGGCCGGAGGACCCGCCGGTTCCCGACTTCTGGGGCGGGTTCCGGGTCGTGCCCTCCGAAGTGGAGTTCTGGCAGGGGCAGCTCGACCGCATGCATGACCGCCTCCGTTACCGTCGCTCGGGAGCCTCCTGGACCGTCGAACGCCTGGCCCCCTGACACCGCTACCCGGCCAGTACTGATATATCCCCATATGTCCGGCGGGCTGAGGGGGATGTGTGGCGTTCGGGAACTTCGTACGGCGACTCGCGGTGGACACCAGTCCACTGCGGGTCCCGGCATACCGGCGGCTCTGGACGGGGCAGGGTGTCTCGTTCATCGGCTTCCAGCTCACCTCGGCCGCGGTCAGCGTGCAGATCTACGACATCACCAAGTCGTCGTTCTGGGTCGGCATGCTCGGCCCCGCCAACCTGATCCCCCTGGTCGTCTTCGGCCTGTGGGGCGGGGCGGTGGCCGACGCGGTCGACCGGCGCAGGCTGCTCCTGACCGGCTCGTTGATCGCCTGGACCGCGACACTCGCGCTGCTGGCCCAGGCGGCCCTCGGCGTGGCGAACATCGGCCTGCTGCTGGCCACCATCGCCGTGCACGCCACCGGGTTCGCCATCACCGGGCCGACCAGAGGGGCGATCATCCCCAGGCTGGTCTCCGCCGAGCTCGTTCCCGCGGCCAACACCCTGAACTTCCTGGTGGCCAATCTCGGCACCGTGGTCGGCCCGCTGGCCGCCGGGGTCGTGCTCTCCCAGGGCGGCGTCGCCGTCGCCTACCTGCTCGACGCGGTGCTGTTCGGCGCGGGCTTCTACGCCGCGTTCCGGCTGCCGCGCCTCGAACCGGTCGGCGAGGTGACCCGTCCCGGCTTCCGCTCCGTCGTGGACGGCCTGCGCTACATCTCCGGCCACCCCGTGGTGATGATGTCGTTCGTCGTGGACATCATCGCCATGGCGTTCGCACTGCCGAGAGCGCTGTTCCCCGAGGTCGTCGCCGAGCGGTTCGGCGGCTCGCCGCTCGCGTTCGGCTGGCTCCTGGCGAGCATCTCGATCGGCTCGGTCGCGGGCGGCCTGCTGTCCGGCTGGGTCGGCCGGGTCAAGCGCCAGGGCCTGGCCCTGACGTTCGTGATCGCCGCCTGGGGGGTCAGCGTGGCCCTGGCGGGGCTGGCGGACCAGCTGTGGCTGATGGTCGCCCTGCTGGCGCTCGGCGGCGCGGCCGACCTGGTCTCCGCCGTGTGGCGGCAGACGATCCTGCAGACCCACGCGCCCGACGACATGCGCGGGCGGATGCAGGGCGTGTTCATGGTCGTGGTCGCGGGCGGTCCCCGTCTGGGCGATCTGCGGGCCGGTGCGACGGCTGTCTGGTTCGGCGCGACGGCCGCCTGGGTCGGTGGTGGGATCGCGTGCGCGGTCGTGGTGCTCGCCGTCGGGCTGGCCGTACCGGCGTTCCGGAGTTACCGCGCTGCCGTACGTAGCGTTTGAGCAGGTTGGGAAGGATTTCGCTGCCTCAGATGTTGCCGTCCTTGGCCGCCGTGGGTGGATCTCACAATAGGGTCGGAGTCAGAGGACTTTCCGGTCCCGCGCTGCCCTTCGGGGAGGACACCGCGACGGACCCTGGAACGAGGTAGGACGGGAGGAGCTTTGACCGCACACGGCCTGATCGACACCACGGAGATGTACCTCCGCACGATCTTCGAGTTGGAGGAGGAGGGGATCACCCCTCTCCGTGCGCGAATCGCCGAGCGGCTTCAGCAGAGCGGTCCCACCGTCAGTCAGACGGTGGCCCGTATGGAGCGCGACGGCCTGGTCAGGGTCGAGGGAGATCGGCACCTGACGATGACCGATCTGGGCCGCACGCTCGCGACGCGCGTCATGCGAAAGCATCGCCTCGCCGAGTGCCTGCTCACCCAGGTGATCGGCCTGCCCTGGGAGGAGGTGCACATTGAGGCATGCCGCTGGGAGCACGTCATGTCGGAGTCCGTTGAGGCCAGGCTGGTCAGCCTGCTGAACAACCCGACGGAGGACCCGCACGGCAACCCCATCCCGGGGCTGGAGGAGTTGGGCGTCGCGGGCCTTACGGGCGGTGCCTGGCAGTCCCTGCCCTCGATGGCGGCTCTGGCCGGACCCAGGGATATACCCGTTGTCGTACGCCGAATTAGCGAACAAGTGCAAAGTGATCCGGCTGTGATGCTTAAACTCAAGCAAGTTGGGATACAACCCGGACGCGAGGTGACGCTCGCGGCGAGCGACGACGGTGTGCGGGTGACAGGTGACGACGAGGCGGAGAATACTCTGGCGGATCTTCCGCGAGACATCGCCGCGCACGTTTTCGTCTCCACCCGATGACCAAGACCCCTCTGCTTGGTTGAATTCCCCCCGGGAGACCCTCCACTCCCCTGCCGAGACCGCAGCAGGAGCAACCGTGGTTCGCTTTGCGCACAGCCGTCCTCAAGGGGTGGTCACCGGATGAAACGGTGGGGGGATCTCTCACAGGACGCCGCCGACCACCTTTCGGCAAGCTCGGTCCTCGACCATGCCGAGATGGCGGTGGTCGTCACCGACCGTTTCAGCAACGTCGTCTACTGGAACCCCTTCGCGGAGAAGCTGTTCGGCAGGCCGGGGCCGTCGGCCCGGGACCAGTCGCGCTCTCTCGGCATCATGGAGAAGGACCACCCGCTCGCCATCGAGCTCGCCAAGCACGTGCTCAAGGGCGGCGTCTGGGAGGGCACCTTCGACGTCAAACGCGGAGACGGCACGATCATCTATGTCCGGGCCCAGGCGGTGCCGCTCCGGCACCAATCGGGCTCGGTCACGGGCATTGTCATCACCGCCCGCGAGGCGATGCGCAGCAATGAGCGGGAGAAGGACCGTTACGGCCTGCTCGAGCGGATCGGCGAACGCCTCGCGGGCTCGCTGTACGTCGAGGAGACGCTCAAGCGCGTCGCCGAGATGCTCGTCCCGCAGTTCGCCGACCACTGCTTCATCGAGCTGATGGACGGCGGCAGGCTGATCAGGAAGGTCTCCAGCCACGTCCAGGGCTGGAGCCCGCCCCCCAACACCTGGGCGCCGCTCGGCGCGGAGATCAGCTACCCGGCAGGGCACTACGCCGACATCGCGCTGCGGCGCCAGGAGACGATCCTCGTCGAGGACTTCTCCCAGACCAACTACCCGAGCCCGGGGGAGGGCAGCACCCGCCTCGCCGCGGAGATCGGGATGACCTCCGCCATCGTGGCGCCGCTGTGTGTGCGCGGCGAGATCCTCGGCCTGATGTACCTCGGCCTGTCCAACCTGACCGACCGGCGCAGCCCGCACTACGACGCCTTCGACCGCGACTTCGTCGGGGCCATCGCCACCCGGGTCGCGCTCGCGGTCGACAACGCGCTGCTGTTCGAGGAGGAGCGGCACACCGCCGAGTCCTTCCAGAAGAACCTGCTGCCGCCCGCGCCGCTGCCGGAGCTCGACGGCCTGGAGATCGCGGTCCGCTACTACCCCGCCGCGCCGCTCGCCTCGCACGGCCAGGGCATCCAGACCCAGGTCGGCGGCGACTGGTACGACGTCATCCCGCTGTCCGCAGGTCGGGTCGGCATCGTCATCGGCGACGTCGAGGGCAGGGGAGCGAAGGCAGCCGCCGTCATGGGCCAGCTCAGGGCCGCGCTGCGGGCCTTCGCCCAGGACGACAAGCCGCCCGCGGAGATCCTCGCCAGGCTCGACGACTGGACGCACAGCATCGCAACCCCCGAGTGGGACGACAGCGGCGCCGACATCAGCGTCCCGCCCATCGTCACCTGCCAGTACCTCGTCTACGACGCCTGGTCCCGGCAGCTGTCCTTCGCCAACGCCGGGCACGCCCCGCCGTTGCTCCTGGTCGACGGCACCTGCACCGAGCTGGAGATCGAAGAGGTCGGTAAGCCCCTCGGGGTCCGGGCCCGCGGCATAAACGCCGACCTGGTCTACAAGGAGGAGACGCGGACGCTGCCCGCGGGGGCCGCGCTGCTGCTGTACACCGACGGCCTCGTCGACCGCCGTCCCCTGCGCGACGCCGACGGCAAGCCGCCGAGCGACGAGGAGACCCTCGCGACGCTCTTCGGCAAGCTGATCGAGATCTCCGAGGACTCGGTCGAGAACATCGCGGACGCCGCGACGGTCGCGGTGCCCGGCGAGATCGACGACGACATGGCCATCCTGGTCGTCAGGTCCGCCCGCGACGAGCTGGACGTCGAGGAGCGCACGTTCCCCGCCCAGCCGATCATGGTCGGTGAGGCCCGCAGGATGGCGGCGGAGGCGTTCGGCGGCTGGAACGTCCCCGAGGAGCGCGCGGAGCTGGCCTGCCTGCTGGTCTCCGAGGTGGTCACCAACGTCGTGCTGCACGCAGCCAACGCCAGCGTCCCGCGCCGCGACCTGGTGATCGACACCACGACCCCCATGACGTTCGACGAGTCCTGGGACATCCCCGGCTTCGAGGACGAGGTCATCAGCGAGAAGGAGTTCACCCTCAGGATCCGCAGGGGCGGTGAGTCGGTCTGGGTCGAGGTCTTCGACCAGGACCTCCGCCTTCCCCGCATCCGCAGCGCGGGGGAGAACGACGAGGGCGGGCGCGGCCTCTACCTCGTCGACCAGCTCGCCAGACGCTGGGGCTCCCGCCCGACCAGGGAGGGCAAGGCCGTCTGGTTCGAGATTCCCACCAAGTCTCGCTGACCCCTTTCGCCCGTTGCGACGGCACGCTTTCCCCGCCCGGTCGTCATAGAAGATGCCCGCGCTTGGTGCTTCACTCGTGGCATGGATTTGGCCTTCGAACGTCGCGGGACAGGAGAACCCCTGGTCCTGCTGCACGGAATCGGGCACCACTGGCAGGCGTGGTCGCCGGTGCTCGACCGGCTCGCCGCAGAGCGGGACGTGATCGCCGTCGACTTCCCCGGCTTCGGCGCCTCCCCGCCGTTGCCGCCGGGCTCGCCGTACACGGCGGAGACCCTCGCCGACGCGGTCGAGTCGTTCTGCGCGGTGCACGGCATCCGCGAGCCGCACGTCGCGGGGAACTCCCTGGGCGGCTACGTCGCCCTCGAACTGGCCTCAAGGGGCGTGGTCCGTACGGCGACCGCGCTTTCCCCCGCCGGGTTCTGGAACCGGAGTGAGCTGGTCTACGCGCGGGCGGTGCTCAGGGCCGTCAGGGCGTCGGCGACGGCGCTGACGCCGGAACGGGCCGCGGCCGTCATGGCGGACCCGCTGGGCCATCTGATCTCGGCGGGCATGCTGGTCGCGCACCCGTCCAGGCTCTCCACAGAGGCGCTGCTGGCGTCCAGTCACGCGATGCGGGAGGCCCCGGGGTTCGACGACACCCTCGACTCGTTCGTCTGGCTGATGCCCCCGGCCCCGCCGAAGGCGCCGATCACGATCGCCTGGGGCGAGCGTGACCGGCTGTTTCCGCGGCGGCAGGCCGTACGGGCCGCCAGATGGTCGGGGCAGCGGGTGAAGCTGCTGCGGAGGTGTGGGCACCTGCCGATGAGCGATGCCCCGGAGCTGGTGGCGGAGGTGCTGCTGCGGGGGTCCCGATAACGGCGGCCTACGGCGCGACCTCCGCCCCGCCCCCGGTAACGGCTTACGGCGCGGCCGGATCGCGCCCCGGCAACGGCTTACGGCGCGATCGGGCCCTGCCCCGCCCCGGTACGGCGCAGCACCTCGGCGACCTCGGTCAGGTCGTCCGGGGTGAGGCGCACCTCGCCCGCGCCGGCCCAGTCGCCGATCTGGTCCGGTGTGCGGGCGCCGACGATGGCACCGCTCACCCCGGGCCAGGCCAGGGCCCACGCGACGGCCGCTGAGGCCGTGGAGACGCCGTGGCGGGCCCCGACCCTCCCCAGGACCTCCGCGACCGTCAGATTGGCGTCCAGGCCCGTGGTGAAGTCCGGGTGATCGCGACGCCAGTCGTCCTGAGGCAGGGCGGCGGCCCGCTCCCGCGAGAAGGCGCCGGTGAGGAGACCCGACTGCATCGGCGAGTAGGCGATCACCGCGCTGCCGTGCTCCCGAGCCCAGGCGACCTCAGGGGCGGCCGTGCGGTTCAGGGCGGAGAAGGCGGGCTGGACGGCGTCGACGTGCGCGACGCGCTCGGCCGCCTCGAGCAGGGCGGTGTCATGGTTGGACAGGCCGATGGCACGGACCTTGCCCTCCCGCTTCAGGTCCGCCATGACCTGCCAGTACTCCTCGAGCGGCATCGGCTCGGCGAGGACCTCCTCCGCCGTCCCGCCCCAGCTCAGGGAGGTTCCGGTGTCGGGCCAGTGCACCTGGTACAGGTCGATTCGCTCGACCCCGAGCCGCCGCAGCGAGTCCTCGACCTCGCGCCTGACCTGCCTCATGCTCCGGTACGGCGCGGCCCCCCGATCGGCCGGGTCCCAGACGAGCCCGGCCTTGGTGAAGACGTAGGGCTTGTCCGTCAGGGACGCCAGCGCCTTGCCGACGACCTTTTCCGAGTGGCCGAGGCCGTAGACGGCGGCGGTGTCGATCCAGTTCACCCCGCTCTCCACGGCCCTGTGGATCGCCGCGACGGACTCGGAGTCGTCGGTCGCGCCCCAGCTGAACCGCCAGTCCGCGCCGCCGATGGCCCAGGCGCCGAAACCAACCTTGCTGATGTTCATGTCCGCGATGTTCATGACACCGAGTCTGGGGGCCGCGACCGGCCCTACCCAGTACCCTCCGATGCCTGGGGACGGCGGTGCCTGGGAATGGCAGGGCCAGGCTGCGCGGGTCCCGGAGGTGGATACTCGAAGGATGAACGAACTCGGCGATTTCCTGAAATCCCGGCGGGCGCGGGTGAGTCCGGAGGACGTCGGCCTGCGCACGTACGGCGGGCGGCGCCGGGTGGCCGGGCTGCGCAGGGAGGAGCTCGCCCAGCTCGCCGGAATGAGCGCCGACTACTACACACGCCTTGAGCAGGGGCGCGGCGGCGGCGTCTCCGAGGAGGTGCTCGCCTCCATCGCCGGGGTTCTCGGGCTGGACGACGACGAACGCGCCTACCTGTTCGACCTCGCCCGTCCCCGCAAGCCGGGACGACGCGCCCATCGGGAGGTCGCGGCGCCGCTGCGGTTCCTGCTCGAGGCGGCCGAGGGCGTCCCGGCCTACGTGATCGACCATCGGATGCAGATGCTGGCCTGGAATCGGCTGGCCTCCGCGCTGATCCTCGACTTCGGGGCGGTTCCCGAGGAGGGCCGCGACTGGGGACGCCTCTGCTTCCTGGACGAGCGGACCAAGGAGATCTTCCCCGACTGGGAGCGGAAGGCCAGGGCCGCGGTCGCGGTCCTGCGGCTCAACGCCGCCAGGTACCCCGACGACCCCCGGCTCGCGGCGCTGGTCGGTGAGCTGTCGATGAAGAGCGAGCTGTTCCGCCGCTGGTGGGCCGACCACAACGTGCAGGAGAAGACCAAGGGGACCATGCGGTTCCGCAATCCGGTCGTGGGTGAGCTGACCCTGCACTTCCAGACGTTCGCGGTGGTCGGCGCGGCCGACCAGGTGCTGGTCACCTACGCCGCGGAACCGGGGTCGGACTCGGAGACCGCGCTGCGGCTGCTGGCGAGCTGGACGCTAACGGAACGTCTGTCCCCACAGGGCGAGCATCACCAGGATGAAGACGATCATGACGCCCGCGTAGGCGACCGTGCTGAGCCTTAGGGCCCGCCGTACCCGGTTGAGCCCCCAGGCGAACAGGAACGCCAGGAAGACCAGCAGGATCAGTCCGCTGTCCATCAACACCGCCTCAGGGGGAGCCTACGGTGACCAGTATGCGTCGACCGTAAGGATCTTGCGGCGATTAACCGCGATGTCGTGTCTCGTGGAATGGTTGCTGCCCGTGAGTAGATGGTTGAAAGTGACACGCGTTCCCTCGTTCCCGCAGCGGGCCGTGCGGGTCCCCGCGCTGGCCGTCGCACTGGTCGCAACGCTGGCCGCCTGCTCCGGCGGAGGCGACTCGTCCGCCGCCTCCCCGGGGCCAACGGCCTCGACGAGCGGCCCGGCCGCCTCGTCCGCCGCGACGGAGACCCCGACGGCCGCACCGGAGACCCCGACGGCCGCGCCGGTGGAGCCCTCGGGCTCCCCGTCGTCCTCCGCCGCCGAGACGCCGGAGGCGGAGCCTACACGCCTGCAGATCGACGACGATGTGACGGGGACGCTCAGCCTGCTGGGGAACGGCTCGATCGTGGTCGACACCGGCAAGGGGACGCGGGAGGCGGCGCTCACCGCCGACACGATCGTGCTCGATGTGCAGGGGAGCGTCTGCGACAAGGGCGCGGTCCCGCACAGGTGCACGTCCGCGCAACTGGCCAAGGCGCTCAAGGCGGGCGTCTCGTTCGAGGCCAAGGTGCTGATCTCGGACGGCAAGGCGGTGAAGGTCGAGGAGATCGTCAAGGACTGATCCGGCTCGACCGGCTCGGCCGGATGAGGAAGTCACCGCTGTCGCGCGGGAGAAGCGTGCATGGTCCGGCTTCCCGAACAGTCGGAGCCCTGAGCCCGTCCGCGGTGCTAGAAACCGAACGAGCGGCCGATGATCTCCTTCATGATCTCGGTCGTGCCGCCGTAGATGGTCTGCACGCGGCTGTCCATCCAGGCCTTGGCCACGGGGTACTCCGTCATGTATCCGTAGCCGCCGTGTAGCTGGAGGCAGCGGTCGACGACCTTGTTCTGCAGCTCCGTGGTCCACCACTTGGCCTTGGCCGCGTCCACGGCGCTCAGCGTCCCGGCGTTGAGCGCGAGGATGCACTTGTCCACGTAGTGGCGGGCGATCTCGACCTCGGTGTCCAGCTCGGCCAGCACGAACCGGGTGTTCTGGAAGCCGCCGATGCTGCGGCCGAAGGCCTTGCGGGATCGGCAGTACTCGATGGTCGTCTCCAGGACGCTCTCCGCCACGGCGACGGCCATCACCGCGATCGACAGCCGTTCCTGCGGCAGGTTGGCCATGAGCTGGTAGAAGCCCTGTCCCTCCTGCTCGCCCAGCAGGTTGGCCACGGGAACCCTGACGTTGTCGAAGAACAGCTCCGCCGTGTCCTGGGCGTGCATGCCGATCTTCTCCAGGTTGCGGCCCCGGCCGAACCCCTCCATGCCCCGCTCGACGACGAGCAGTGAGATGCCCCGGGAGCCCGCCTCGGGATCGGTCTTGGCGACCACGACGACCAGGTCGGAGTTGATGCCGTTGGTGATGAAGGTCTTCTGGCCGTTGAGGACGTAGTGGTCGCCCTCGCGTGCCGCGGTCGTCCTGATGCCCTGCAGGTCGCTGCCCGCGCCGGGCTCGGTCATCGCGACGGCCGTGATCAGCTCGCCCGCGGCGAAGCCGGGCAGCCAGCGGGCCTTCTGCTCGTCGTTCGTGAGGTCAACGAAGTACGGCGCCATCACGTCGTTGTGCAGGGAGTAGCCCAGACCGGTCGCGCCGATCCTCATGACCTCCTCGACGATGACGGCGTTGTAGCGGAAGTCCTTGATCCCGGATCCGCCGTACTCCTCCGGCACCCCGAAGCCGAACATCCCGATCTCCCCGGCCTTCTTCCACACCTCGCGGGGGACGATGCCGTCCTTCTCCCACTGGTCGTGATGGGGGAGGACCTCGCGGGCCAGGAACTCGCGCACGGTCTCCCGGAAGAGCAGGTGCTCCTCCTCGAAGAGGTCTCGCTGCATGGACTGCCTCCTTGGATACGATGACAGAATACAATTCTGTTACTCATAGGTACACCACGTTGGCGAGCCTTGTACCGCTCTCGCGGGGGAGGTGACCGCATCACAAGTCCGCCACAGTCTCCTGGGGGTCTTGTCATCTTCCTGCGTCAGGGGGGTGTGGGGCAGTACGATCCGGACCGAGTTGTGATTCGATGACCGGTTTTGTGGCCAGATCGCGATGATCGGAGCGTCCAGTGGTGCGGTGGGGAGCAGGGCTCCGTAGGACGGTTGTCGCCTCAGCCTTGGGGTTTTCCTGTGCCGGGCTGGTCGTGATTCCTTCGAACGCATCGAGGGCTAACACCCAGGTCCAGCCCTACTCGTATATATGTAAGGGGCCCGGAGTCACGGGGGACGTGCCCGTTTCGGTGGGTGTGTCTGTGGCGACACCCGTCTATGCGAGCAAGCCGCTGATCGTGAACTGGACGCTGAACCAGCTCGCCCTCAACGCGAATCCAGACTTTTTGGCCGGTGGACATCTTCTGGCCACCGCAACGTCGAGAATCGACGGGCTGTGGGAGCAGCGACAGGCGGTTCTCATTCTTCCCTCGGAAAGTCGAACCGATCTCCCGTCTTACACGGGAACCCCGAAGCCTATCGTTGTTCCGGATCTGAAGGGGCAGGTCGACGCGCCGAGAGATGGTAGCGCGACGATCGTTCCCGAGAAAATCGCTGTCGACTTCATCCCGTCCCAGCGCCTGGTCAACAGCGCCGACATCCCTGACCCCACTCATTCTCTACATAGAGTTCTCTACAGTCCTTCCAACGATTGGAAGAGCATTGAAAAGTCTGTGGTGAATTCTGTCGAACAGGCCTATGGGAACGAGATTCAAGAAGCTTCCAAGAAGAACTCGACAGCTGCGGTCGAATTCATCGGCACAGGTATCGAGTACATCGGTGAACGGACGATCGGGTTGGGGGAGGTTGGGGTCTCCTTGACTCCGGACCCGATCTTCAATTCCGATGTGATCACGGACAAGGTGGAACCCTTCAAGAAGGACGGGGTTCCGGTTCCGACTCCGAGTCCCACCTCCACGGAGGCTCCGAAGCTCTACGTGAAGGAAACCCTGTGGAGGTCGCCGAGTTCCCTGGGGTATGGCAAGCACGTGCTGAAGTTGACGAACAACGAAGACAAGCCCATGCGGGTGGACGCGTTCAGGGTCCTCTCCTCGACGGTGACGCATGATGTGCCGTCCCCGTATCGAGTGGACTGCCAGCTCGCTACCGGTGCGCCTGTCCCCCCGGTGAAGGTCACCGTCGAAAAACTACCGACCTCAACACCGACGACGCCTACCCCGACCCCCACGCCCACCAGGACGCCGACCGTGACCCCCAGTACGGTCTACACGACCGTCCCGCCCGGTACCAGCACCACCACCGCGACCCCCAAGCCCACCCTCACCGTCACCGCGACCGTGACCCCGACCCGGCCGACGCCGACCGCTCCCCAGGTGGTCGTGACGCCCACCGGCGGCGCGCAGACCGGTGAGGCTCCGGACGAGAAGAGCTCATCGGGCATGGGGCTGATCGGCGGCGGGACGGCGATGGTGCTGGGAAGCGTGATCGGTGGCGTGGCGTTGAAGAGGCGGCGGGCGGCGCACGCCCGTGGTCACGAATAGGGAAGTCAGGGGCAAGGTAGGGCGCGTGCGCGTGCTCGGGGACAGGTAAGGAAGGGCGCCGGATGTATCCAGGGCCTTCGCAGGGCGGTCCGGACCCCTACTACGGCGACGGCCGTCCGCCGAGGAGCAAGGGCGGCCTGCTGCTGCCCGCGCTGCTGGTGGTCGGGGCGCTCGGCGGGGTGGCCGCGGTCATGGCGGGGCTGCTGACCTATCTGACGCCGGTCGCCGACGAGGAGCCGTACGGGCCTCCGGTGCCGCAGGCGGCGAACACCATGATCGTGCAGGACGTCCCGACGCCGGGAGCCCAGGCAGCGCAGACCGCGCCGCCGGAGCAGCCCCAGGATCAGCAGCAACAGCAGCAGGACCCGGTGGCGCTGCCGTCGAGCGTGGGGCCCGGCGGGCTTGATGTGCCGTTGACCGCCGCCGCCCCCACGGCGCCTCCGCCGCTGCCCGTCGTCCAGCCGCCCGCGCCGCTCAAGAGCGCGGGTGTGCGGCCGAACAAGCTGGCCATTCCCAAGATCGGTCTGATGGCTCCGCTGATGGCGCTCGGGGTCGACGCCAAGAAGGAGATCCAGACTCCGCCACTGAGCAAGCCGAACCTGGCGGGCTGGTACAAGAACGGCCCGATCCCGGGCCAGCAGGGGCCCTCGGTGGTGCTCGGGCACGTGAACACCCGGAGCGGGGCGGCCGTCTTCAGCCGCCTGAAGGAGATCAGACGCGGAGACAAGATCAAAGTCTCCCGGTCCGACGGGACCATCGTGGAGTTCACCGTCGATGGCGTCGAGCAGGTCAGCAAGAAGTCGTTCCCGTCGAAGCGGGTCTACGGCAACACCGGAGAGGCGACCCTCAGGCTGATCACCTGCGGTGGCGTCTACAACCGCCAGACCCACCACTACACCGACAACATCATCGTCTACGCGACCCTGTCGGCCACCCGCAAAGCCTGATCGCGCTCCTCCTCACCGGCACCCCACCGGCCCCCTCGCCGACATCCGAGAGGACCGCGTCCGCTGAACGCGCGGTCCCGCCCGGCAGCGGAACGCCGGTGGCCGCGCCGGGCCCTCGGCGTTTCGCGGCACGGCCGGGACATCGGCTGATTTTCGTCCCGGATCGATGGTGAGGACCGCCCCACCCTTTTTCCGGGATATCTGGCTCATGTCGTCGAATGACGGCGATCCCTACTTTGGCCGCATGCTCAGAATCGAAACGGCTGCCCCACGGGAGGGGCTCCGCTCGCATCTTCCTCCCGCTCTCCTACGCCGACGCGTTCACCGTCGGAGGGGTGGACGAGAAGAGGCGGGTGCCTCTGTTCAGCAGCCGTGGTCCGGTCGGCGGGCTGTCCAAACCGGACATCACCGCCCCCGGCGTCGACGTGTTGTCGGCAATGTCGCCGATATCGCGCTCGTCGCGGGCGGTGTTCTGCTCATACTGCTCACTCTGCGTGGGATCCCCCTCAGGGCAGAACCCGTCGACGAGCGCCCCTGAGGGCCAGGACTCCCGAAGCTACGGCCAGGGGCAAAGTAGGGAGCTGGCCGGACAGAACGTCAACTCTGTCCGGTCACGTAACGGCGTCTGACCAGGTCAGCGCAGTAAGACCGCTGCGGGAACCAATCCGGCCCCACGCCGGACACGGCCATCCACAGCCGAAACCTCGCCTTCCGCCTCCACCGCCTGACCAGCCCTGTTAGCCCTTTCCGGCATACTTGGTCTGTCCCCCCAGGGAGGGTGTTCCGGGAGGCGTCTCGCGGCCTCCCGGAGGGCAGGGTCAGTCCAGGAAGCGTGCCGGGCTGAGACGTCTGCGGTCGACCTCGACGCGGAAGACGTCGCCGCGCGAGTAGTGGCCGACCGGGTCGAAACTCTGCCGCTCGCCGCGCACCACGGCCGGGTCGGCGTCCGCGATGACCAGCCGCTCCTCGCCCGAGACCGGCGGCACGATCCACTCCCCGTCGGGCCCGGCGATGGCCGAGCCGCCGTCGCAGCGGGATCCCCGTTCGGCCAGTTCGTCGCGGAAGGGGAACCCGGAGGGGAGGTCGGCGTAGGAGAACAGGGCGCCCGCGGCGAGCGAGTAGACCCGGCCCTCCATGGCGATGAAGCGGGTGATGTCGGTGGTCAGGCGGGTCGAGCCGGGCCAGACCGAGACGTGCACGTCCTCACCCTGGGCGTAGAGGGCCTGCCTGGCCAGCGGCATCCAGTTCTCCCAGCAGTTCAGGCCTCCGACGTTGAGCCCGCCGACGCGGTGCACCCGGAGCCCGTGACCGTCACCCGAACCCCAGACGAGCCGCTCCTCGTGGGTCGGCATCAGCTTGCGGTGGGCGCCGACGACGCCCTGTTCAGGGGAGATCGCGACCAGCGTGCAGTAGACCGTGCCCCTGGCCCGCTCGGTGATGCCCAGGTAGGTGAAGACGCCCAGGTCCCGGACGGCCTCGGTGACGGTTCGCAGTTCGGGGCCGTCCAGCTCGACGGCTGCGTCCAGGTAGGCGGCGTAGGCCCGTTTCTGCTCGGGGTCGTTGAACCTCGCTCCTCCGGTGTGCTCGACCCAGAAGGGGTAGCCGGACAGGAACGTCTCGGGGAACGCCAGTAACTCCACGTTGTCGGCGGCGGCCTTGCCGAGGAGGTCGAGCACCTTCGCGGTTCCGGCGGCCGGGTCGAGCCAGGGGCAGCGGGCCTGCGCGGCGGCGATACGCATGCCGCGATCTTCCCAGAAGGCACCCGCCTCTCCCAGAGCGCGGAGCCTTCCCGCTCCGAGATTCTCCCGGCTCCGAGCTTTTCCGCCCCGAGTTGTCTCGCCCCGAGTTGTCTCGCTCTGAGTTCTCCCGGCTCTGGGTTTTCCCGCTCTGAGCTGTCCGCTCCGAGTTCTCCCGACTCCGAGTCTTTCCGCCTGGGTTCTCCCGCCCTTGGGTCTTCTCACCCCGAGTTCTCCCGGACCAGGGTCTTCCGGACCCCGGGCCCCGGACCCCGGATGCCTCCGCTCGGACGTCCATCACAGATCATGGATGTTCCCGCAGAACCCGAACCCGGCTCTCGGCCGATCACCCTGCCCGCTCCGACGAACCAGAAGGAACCGGTCAATGCCCCAGTCACCGACCTACGACGACGTCCTGAGCGCCGCCGCCCGCATCGCGTCCCACGCCCACCGCACCCCGGTTCTGCGCTCACGCCTGGTCAACGAGAGCGTCGGCGCCGACCTGGTGTTCAAGTGCGAGAACTTCCAGCGCATGGGCGCCTTCAAGTTCCGTGGCGCGTTCAACGCCCTGTCGCGGTTCACCCCCGAGCAACGACGTGCCGGTGTGGTCGCCTACTCCTCGGGCAACCACGCCCAGGCGATCGCCCTGGCCGCCCGGCTGCTGGACATCCCCGCCACGATCGTCATGCCGCACGACGCGCCCGCCGCGAAGGTGGCCGCGACGAAGGGGTACGGCGGCCAGGTCGTCGTCTACGACCGCTACACCGAGGACCGCGAGGAGATCGGCCGCGCGCTGGCCGCGGAACGCGGCCTCACACTGGTCCCGCCGTACGATCATCCCGACGTCATCGCCGGTCAGGGCACCGCGGCCATGGAGCTGTTCGAGGAGGTCGGCGACCTCGACGCGCTCTTCGTGCCCCTGGGCGGCGGCGGGTTGCTGTCCGGCACCGCGCTGGCGGCGCGGGCGCTGTCACCCGCCTGCAGGCTGTACGGCGTCGAGCCCGAAGCGGGAGACGACGGCCTGCGGTCCCTGCGCAAGGACGCCATCGTCCACATCGACACCCCGGAGACCATCGCCGACGGCGCGCAGACCCAGCACCTCGGCACCCACACGTTCGCCGTCATCCGCCGCGAGGTCGACGACATCTTCACCGTCACCGACGCCGAACTCGTCGAAGGCATGCGGATCTTCGCGTCCATCATGAAGATCGTCGTCGAGCCGACCGGATGCCTCGGCTTCGCCGCCGTCCGCAAACTCGCCGCCCGTCTGGGCGGGAAACGGGTCGGCGTCATCATCAGCGGCGGCAACGTCGACCTCAGCCGCTTCGCGTCACTGCTGGCCTCCTGACAACGCGGGGTCCGCGGGCGTCTGCCGTTCCGGGAGCGCCGCCCCGGCCGCGGGGCTTTTCGCGCGGGCCTGTTTGCGGTATCTGCCGGGGGCCGTGCCGTACCGGCGTTTGAAGGCGTTGGCCAGGGCGAACTCGGAGGCGTAGCCCACCTGGTTGGCGATGCCGCTAAGCGGCGCGTCCGACTCGCGCAGGAGCCGCGCCGCAATGGTCATGCGCCACCAGGTCAAGTAGGCGAGCGGGGGCTGACCGGCCAGCGCGGTGAAGCGCCTGGCGAAGGGCGCGCGGGACAGCCCCGCCTGCGCGCCCAGCTCCCGCACCGTCCAGGGGCGCGCGGGGTCGCGGTGGATGGCGGCCAGCGCCGCCGCGACCGCCGGGTCGCCCAGCGCCGCCCCCCAGCCCGTCGCCGCGTCGCGGTCGGCGTGGTCGTCGAACCAGGCACGCAGGATGAACAGCAGCAGCACGTCCAGGAGGGCGGGTACGGCGGCGCCCGCCCCGAGACGGGCGTTCTCCAGCTCGCCGCCCAGCAGGTCGACGGCCGCGCGCAACTCCGGATGGCGGCCGAGCCTGGCGGGCAGGTGGACGATCTCCGGCAGGTCGCCGAGCAGCGGATGCGCGTGGGCGGGATCGAGCTGGTAGGCGCCGCACAGGGTCACGCTGGGCACACCCGAGCCCCGCGGCGCCCCCTCCGGCGGGAGTTCTTCACGTTGTCCCAGATGGACGCCGTCCTCTCCCGGCGGGCAGGAGGGTTCGGTCAGCGGGGAGGAGGGAGCGTCGGCGAGCGCGTGGTCGACCGCCCTGGGCAGGAACACGACGTCGCCCGGGCCGAGCGCGATCGGCTCGTCGCCCGGTCTGAGCAGCCAGCACGTGCCCTGGAGGATCACGTGGAAGGCGGCTCCCGACCGTGCCGGATAGCGCCGCCCCCAGGGGGCCTGGCGCCGTACGCGTGCGGAGACGGGGTGTCCGACGCGCATGGTCGTGATCACATCGCTGAGCACATCCATGTCAGAAACATATCGTGCCATCCTGATAGAGAGACGATCACGTATGAGAAGAGGATTTCGCAGTATTAAGCATCTCCAGCGTGCCCCGTACGGTCGGAGACATCCGCTTCCGCGGCGGAAACGTACTCTTCGGACAGCAGGAGATCTCGCAGATGACCCCTCCCTCCTCATCCGGTCGTGGCTCGCCCTGGAGCGCCTTCGCCGTGCTCAGCGCCGCGCAGATGATGATCATTATTGATTCCAGCATTGTCTACGTGGCCCTTCCGGCCATCCAGTCCGATCTGGGCTTCTCGCCGGCGGGCCTGGCCTGGGTGGTGAACGCCTACATGATCGCCTTCGGTGGCCTGCTGCTGCTGTCGGGGCGTCTGGGCGACCTGATCGGGCGCAAGCGCATGTTCGTCCTCGGCCTGGTCGTCTTCACCGTCGCCTCTCTGCTGTGCGGCGTCTCGGTGAACCAGGAGATGCTGGTCGCCGCCCGGTTCTTCCAGGGCGCGGGCGGCGCCATGGCGTCGGCCGTGGTCATGGGGATCATCGTGACGATCTTCAAGGAGCCACGGGAGATGGCCAGGGCGATCGGCGCGATCGGCTTCGTCGCCGCCACGGGCGCCACGATCGGCGGTGTCGCCGGAGGCGTCCTCACCCAGGCCGTCGGCTGGCACTGGATCTTCTTCGTCAACGTGCCCGTCGGGGTCGTGGCCGCGGTGCTGGCCGTACGCCTGCTGGGCGCCGACCGTGGGCTCGGGTTCGGTGCGGGAGCCGACGTCGTCGGCGCCTTCCTGGTCACCGCGGGCCTGATGCTCGGTGTCTACACCATCGTCGGGATCGAGGGGCACGGCTGGGGCTCGGCGCACACGCTCGGCTTCGGCGGGGTGTCCCTCGCCCTGCTCGCGGCGTTCGTCGTACGGCAGGCCACGGCGCGGACCCCCCTGGCACCGCTGCGCATCTTCCGGTCACGCGACCTCTCGGGCGCCAACCTCGTCCAGGTGCTGATGGTGAGCGGCATGTCCGGATTCCAGCTCCTCACCATCCTGTACATGCAACGGATCCTGGGGTACGGCCCCGCGGAGACCAGTCTGGCGGGGCTGCCCATCGCGCTGGTGCTGGCGCTCGTCTCGCTGGGCCTGTCCCCAAGGCTGAACACCCGCTTCGGTCCGCGCCCCGTGCTGCTCGCCGGGCTCGTCCTCGTCACGGCGGCCCTGGCGCTGTTCACCCGGGCTCCGGTGGACGGCGGATACCTCACGGACGTCCTGCCCCCGCTGGCGCTGCTGGGTTTCGGCGCGGGGCTGGCGATGCCCGCGGTGATGACGCTCGCCATGTCCGGCGTCGAGCCCGGGGATGCCGGGCTCGCCTCGGGGCTGGCGGGCACCGGCGCGCAGGTCGGCGGCGCGCTCGGCCTCGCGGTCCTGACCGCGCTGGCGTCGGGCCACACCGGCACCCTGACCGCCGGTGGGCACGACGCCGTCTCCGCGCTCAACGACGGCTACCACCTCGCCTTCGCCGTCGGCACAGGGCTTCTGCTCACCGCCCTCGCCGTCGGCGTCGGCCTCCTGCTCACCGCCACCGCCGCCGCCGTTGTCAGCGAAGAAGGTGTTCCAGCCGGGCCGCCACCTGGCGGTAGCGGGTGACCGGGATCAGGTGCACCCCGTCGAACGCTCCGGAGTCCCTGATCCGGAGAATCTGCTCGCAGGTGGCCTCGACCCCGGCGTCGCGGTCGGCGGCGACCTTCTCCACCAGCTCACCGGGGATGTCGATGTCCGGGATGGCGGCCGCGAGACGCCGGGCGTGGTTCTCACTGGCCAGGACCATCACGCCCGCGTAGACGGGGACATCGACGGGGTTGGCCTCCCGCCATCTCAGCAGGGCCTCCAGGGAGAAGCTGACCTGGACGAACACGAAGTCCGCCGCCCGCTTCCACGCGGGCAGCGGACGCAGTCCCGCGGCCGTGCCGACCTGGAAGGGCGGGGTGCCGGCGAACGCGGCGTCCTGCGGGAGGGTGCGAACCTCCTCGATCATCGCCCGCACGTTCAGGTCTCCGGTGCGGTTGCCCGAGGCGGGCTTGTCCCCGTAGACGAACAGGAACCGGTCGACGCCGTACGCCGCGGCGGTCAGCAGGTCGCGGCGGAACCCCAGCAGGTTGCGGTCGCGGGAGTTGAGGCACGCGATGCTGCGGCCTCCCATTGCCTCGACCTCGTGCGCGACCGCCACGCTGGAGACCGTGGCACGGCCTATGTGGTTGTCGGGCACAAGGAAGGTGTCGGCCACCTTGCTCAGGGTCCCGATCTGGTGCCGGACGTGCATCAGGTCGGGCCGGGTCGGCGGCTCGATCTCGCAGATCACTTGGAACGGGCGATTGGTCATGGGGCAAATCTAGAAAATCCTCGGGACGGTTTCCATCGGATGCCGAGGTTCGCTCCTCGGGGCACGACGCGGCCCCGGTCGGAGTGTGCAGTCCGGGTCAGGGCCGCGGCGGGGTCCACACGTACGGGGTGGTGGTGGTCACCGCCTGGAAACCCAGGCGGTGCAGGATCGGGGCGCTGTCGTCCGAAGCGTCCACGTGCAGGTACCGGACGCCGCGCGCGACGGCCCGCCGGGCGCGCTGGGTGACCAGCGCGCGGTAGATTCCCCTGCCCCGCCATTCGCGCAACGTCGAGCCGCCCCACATCCCGGCGAACTCGGTTCCGGCTCTGTAGGCGAGCCACGCCGCGGAGACGGTCACACCTCCGGCGTCGGCGGCCAGGATGGTGATCTCGTCGGGTGTGTGGGTGACCTGCTCGATCAGGTGCTCGCCGATCCAGCTCAGGTCCTCGTCCCAGATGGCCGACTCCATGGCGGCGATCGCGCGCAGGTCGTCGTGCGCGGTGACCTCGCGCAGCACAACGCCGTCCGGCAGGACGGGCTCACCGGCCAGTTCCTCCGCGAGCCCGATGAGCACCGTCTCTTGCGCCTCGGGGACGAAGCCCGCGTCACGGAGGCGGTCGACGAGATCCGCGGGCTCGTCGTGACCCCAGGTCTTCCACTCGACGTCCTGCCCTCGTTCGGCGAAGCGGTCACGCTGCCGGGCGATCAGCCGGTCGAGTTCCGCTCCCCGCACCCCCACGTCGCGGGGGGCGATGACCACGCCGCGCAACCGGCTGACGATGCGCAGCAGCGAGCCGTCCCGTTCGTGCGTGACGCCCGGGAGCGGAGTGGGCCAGATTCCTCGTACCTGCTCGTCGTAGGTCGCAAGCAGGGCATCGCTACTCATCACAAAGGGGACCTTATGGGCCGTGTCCATAGGTTTTCCCGATTGGTAGTGGTAGTCACGCCTTCGAGAGTGGAGTGTGGAGGCAAGAGTCTTTCCTGCCCATTCGGGTACATATGGCGATGTTCAGCGTGCCCCCCGCGAGACCGGAAAGCGGCGGGGGTACCCAGGTGTTGATCAAGATGGCGTGGGCCGGTGTGCCCGCCGTACTCGTGGGAGCCGTGCTCGTGGGAGGGGCGGCGTTCGCCGGGCTCCAGCCGGCGAGCGTGCCGGGCCCGGCCGGTACGGCGGGCGGCACGGGCACGACGGACACGGCGACGGACACAGCTACAGACGCAGCTACAGACGCGGCGACAGAGGCGACAGAGGGGCCCCGGTGCGGCGATCATGCGCCGATCGTCATCGCGCATCGCGGGGCCAGCGACTTCAGGCCGGAGCACACGCTCGCGTCGTACCGGCTCGCCATCCGGATGGGCGCCGACTACATCGAGCCCGACCTGGTCCCGACCAAGGACCACGTGCTGGTCGCCAGGCACGAGAACGAGCTCTCCGCGACCACCGACGTCGAGAACCACCCCGAGTTCGCCGGCCGCAGGACGACCAAGACGATCAACGGCCATCAGCGCACCGGCTGGTTCACCGAGGACTTCACCCTCGACGAGCTGCGCACCCTCAGGGTGAGAGAGCGCTTCCCCAAGCGACGGCCGCGCAGCAGGGCCTATGACGGGCGTGATCGGATCCCGACGCTGGAGGAGGTCGTCGAGCTCGCGCAGCGGTACGGCGTCGGCCTCTACCCCGAGATCAAGTACTCGACCTACTTCGCCTCGATCGGACTGCCGGTCGAGAGGCCGCTGCTGGCGACCCTCGCGCTGTACGGCTGGCAGGACAGCGAGGACCCGGTGCTCATCCAGTCGTTCGAGACGGGCAACCTGAGGGAGCTGCGTTCCCTGACGCGGCTGCGGCTCGTCCAGCTCATCGGCAGGGGTGGCGCGCCGTACGACCTGGTGAAGGCGGGGGACCGGCGGACCTACGACGACCTGGTCACCCCCGAGGGGCTGCGGCGGATCGCCGAGTACGCCGACGTCGTCGCCGTGATGACACCGCGAATCGTGCCGACGGGACCGGACGGGAGGCTGGCGGCTCCCACCTCGTTCGTCGAGGAGGCCCATCGCAACGGCCTGCGGGTCCACGTGGCGACCATCCGCACCCAGAACGCGGGGCTTCCCGCGGACTACCGGCGCGGCGATCCCAGCCGTCCCGCCTACCGGCGTGCCGCGGGGGACGTGGCGGGCTGGCTGACGCGGCTCTACGGGCTGGGCGTCGACGGGGTGTTCGCCAACGATCCCGTCAGCGCACGTGTGGTGCGGGACCGGATGTGCGCCGCCGGAGACTGACCTCGTCCCCCTGAGCCGGGCGGGCCGGAACATCGCCGGGCCGGGGCCTCGAACCGCCGGGACGGTTCGCGTGGCCCCCGGTCCTCCGCACCAAGTAGTTATTGCATGATGGTTTAATAACTTGTGTGGCGCGACCCAGGAAGATCACTGACGAGCGGCTGCTTGAGGCGGCCGGGACCGCGATCGCCCGGTTCGGCCCGGCATTCGTGCTGGCGGACGTGGCCGCGGAGGCCGGGGTCACTCCCGGCACGCTGGTCCATCGTTTCGGCTCGAAACACGGGTTGCTGGTCGCGATGATCGATGCCGCGATCGAGTCGACACGCTCCGGAACCGCGGCCGAGGCCGGAGACGTGGAAGACCCGGTGACGGTCATCCGCCAGGAGATCGTCGAGCGGTACGCGCCGCTGGACGATCCGCGGGCGGCGGCCAACAACCTGGCCCAGCTGGCCTTCGACCTCTCCGACGAGGTCCTGCGCGCACGGATGGCCGACCTGCACGCCGCGATCGAGGCCCGGATCGAGCCCCTGCTCGCACACGCGGCGCACACCGGAGACCTGCCCGGCGCGCCGCCGGCCCCGGTGGCCGCCCGGATCCTCGCGGCGTTGGCGGACGGGACGGCGATCCGCTGGTCGGCGAACCCGCGGGGCGGCCTGTGCGCACGCCTGCGGGACGACCTCGACGCGGTGCTGGCCGGCTGGGCCACGCGCCACCCCCCCAACCAGAGGAGGATGATATGAACCATTCGCTACACGGCACGGTGGCGCTGGTGACCGGTGCGACACGCGGAGCAGGCCGGGGCATGGCCGTCGAGCTGGGCGCCGCGGGCGCCACCGTTTACGTCACCGGACGCAGCACCCGGGCCGGGCGCAGCCCGGTGGACCGCCCGGAGACCATCGAGGACACCGCCGACCTGGTCACCGAGGCCGGAGGGAGGGGGATCGCGGTCCGGTGCGACCACATGGTCCCTTCCGAGGTGGCCGCGCTGGCCAGGCGCATCGAGGAGGAGCAGGACGGCCGGTTGGACGTCCTGGTGGACGACACCTGGGGCGCCGGGCGGTGGATCGAGTGGAAACCGCTGTGGGAGCACGACCTGGACAACGGGCTGCGGGCGCTGCGCAACGGCCTGGAGACCCACCTGATCACCCTGCACGCGCTGCTCCCGCTGCTCGTGCGCCGTGGTCGCGGACTGGTCTGCGAGATCACCGACGGCGACGACATGTTCAACGCTCACTACCGGGGCTCCATGTTCTTCGACGTCGTCAAGGTCGCCATCGCGCGCCTGGGCAAGATGCTCGATGAGGAACTGTCTCCGCACGGTGTCACCTCGCTCTCGCTGACCCCCGGATACCTGCGCTCCGAGGAGGTGCTGGAGATCCGCGGCGTCACCGAGGCGAACTGGCGCGACGCGATTCCCGAAGACAGGTGGTTCGCGATCTCCGAGACCCCGCGCTACATCGGCAGGGCCGTTGTCGCCCTGGCCGGTGACCCCTATGTGCGCCGCTGGGCCGGACAGTCGCTCTCCTCAGGGCAGTTGGCGAAACACTACGGATTCACCGACCTGGACGGCTCCCAGCCCCAAGCCAGCGCCCTGTTCGCCGACGCGTACTTCGGTGACAAGAAGGACGCGAACGCGGAGGACTATCGCTGACGGTTCCGGCGGGGTGGATCGTGCCGGAGGCTGTCGCGCCGGATGGTGTCCGTTCCGGATCAAGATGGCGAGAGCGGAATCACGAGTCGGATGACCTTGGGGATTCCGCTGCCGAGACACCAAGGACGGCCAGGAACGCTGCGGCGGCAGGCGATGGAGGGAAGCGGCTCCAGATGAGGTGCTCCATGCGCGCGGGAGCGTCGCGAAGCTGAAGGACGTGCAGGCCGGGGAATTCCGACACGAAGGCGGCGGGCAGCATCCCGATGCCCAGGCCCTGCCGGATCAGCCGAGTTATGAAGTCCACGGTCGTCACTTCGAAGGCGACCTCGCGCTGGACTCCGGCCGCGGCGAACGCCTCGTCGGACTGGGCTCGGGCGGCGGTGCCCGGGGGGAAGTCGACGAATGGATCGTCCGACAACTGATGCAGGTCCACCCGTTCCTTGTTCGCCAGCGGGTGGCCGGACGGCACCATGGCCACGAGGTCGCCGCGCGCCAGTTCTCGGCCGCGGACGCCACTGGGGCGTTGGCCCAGGGGAAGCCCCAGGAATGCGACGTCCAGGGTGCCTTGCCGTACCTGTTCGATCAGTTTCTCGCTGGCGCCTGAGCGGAGGCTGATGCGCGCTTGCGGGTGCCGCAGGTGGAAGTCTTTCAGCGCGGCGGGGAGATCGACCGCGGTGACGGTGGGGATGGCGCCGACGGCGAGCCGGCCGCGGATCTCGCCGGTGGCGGCCGCCACCTCGGCGCGGGCTCGTTCGGCGGCGTCGAGGGCTTGGCGAGCGGCAGGCAGGAACGCCTGGCCTGCGGGGGTCAGCCGGACACGGCGGCTGGTGCGGTCGAACAGCTTGGCGCCCAGCTCACGTTCCAGGCGGGCGATCTGGTGGCTCAGCGCGGACTGGACGACCAGGCACTGCTCGGCGGCGCGGGTGAAGTTGCTCGTCTCCGCGACAGCGACGACGTAGCGCATCTGTTGCAGTTCCATACATTGATCGTGATACACGATCGGTTCGATGACAATCATGTGTTGGACTCATTGATTCCCCGCCGCCGATGCTTGGGGCATGACAGCGAGAAAACCTCACACGAACGGCGTGTCGCGCGGGCTGCTGTTACTCATGTCGGTGGCCACCGGGTCAGCGGTGGCGGGCAACTACTTCGCGCAGCCGTTGCTTGACGTGATCGGCCGGGAGTTGGGGGTCGGGCCGTCGGCGGCGGCGCTGGTGGTGACCGCCGCACAGGGCGGGTACGCGCTGGGGTTGGCCCTCCTGGTGCCGCTCGGTGATCTGGTGGAGCGGCGACGGCTGGCGGTCGTGCTCTATGCGGTGACCGCGGTGTTCTTGCTGGTGTCAGCCACAGCCCCGAACGGCACGGTGCTCTTGGTCAGTACGGCGCTGACCGCGCTGACCTCGGTGGGAGCGCAGGTGGTGGTGCCGTTCGCGGCAACGCTGGCGGACCCGGCCGAGCGAGGCCGGGTGGTGGGCACGGTGATGACCGGGCTGATGCTCGGCCTGTTGCTGGCACGGACCGCGTCCGGGGCGTTGTCGGAGCTGGGCGGGTGGCGGACGGTCTACTGGGTGGCCGCGGCGCTGATGGCGCTGATGGCCGTGCTGCTGCGGATCTTCCTGCCCCGGCTCGGCGCAAGCGGCGAACGCCAGACCTATCTGGGCCTGCTGCGCTCAACAGTGGCGATGTTCCGGTACGAGCCGTTGCTACGGTGGCGGGCGGGGATCGGCGCGTTCAGCCTCGCCTCGTTCAGCGCGCTGTGGACGGCGCTGACCCTGCTGCTGTCGGGATCACCGTACGGCTGGCCGGAGTCGGCCATCGGCCTGGTCGGGCTGGTCGGTGCCGTGGGCGCGCTGACCGCCACGGTGGCGGGGCGGCTGGCCGACCGCGGTTTCGTACAGGTCGTCTCAGGCGCGGGAGCGTTCCTGCTGGTGGCGTCCTGGGCGGCGCTCACGGCGGGGGCGCACTCACTGTTCTGGTTGCTCGTCGGCGTGGTGGTGCTGGACCTGGCGCATCAGGCGGTGCTCAACAGCAGCCAGAACGTTCTCTACGCACTGCGGCCTGAGGTCCGTAACCGGATCAACTCCGCCTTCCTGACCACTCTTTTCGTCGGGGGCGCGGCCGGGTCCGCGCTGGCTTCGGCGGCCTGGGTACGCGGCGGCTGGAGTGGCGTGTGCGTCGTGGGCGCCACCCTTTCCGCCGGGACCGTCGTGCTCTGGCTCCTGGAGCGCGCCACTGTCCGCCAGGCGGCGGCCAGGGCCCAGAAGACCTCGGCTCACCAAAGCCATGACACGACACCGGCTGTCTCGGTCGACTGATCCGTATCCCCCCGCCACCATCGAAGGAGAATGAGCGTGTCGCGCACCATGCTGATCACCGGAGCCACCGGGAGCGTGTCCAGCGCACTGTTGAAGGCGCTGGAAGGAGCCGATGTGGACGTCCGGGCTCTCGTCCGCGACGAATCCAGAGCGGACGGCCCGCGTGAGCACGACGCTGAGGTGTTCGTCGGCGACCTCGACGACGCGCGGTCGCTGCCGGCCGCCTTCGCGGGTGTACAGGACGTGTGGCTGCTCACCCCGAACGGCCCGCGTGCCCCCGAGCACAACATGAACGCCGTATGGGCCGCCCGCCAGGCCGGTGTGGAACGGATCGTGCGCCTGTCGGTCGTCGGCGCGGCACACGACGCGCCCAACCGCAGTGGCAGACTGCACGCGCTGTCCGACCGGGAGACCGAACGATGCGGCATGCGCTGGACGATCCTGCGCCCCCACTGGTTCATGCAGAACCTGCTGAACGAGGCGGGCGACGTCTCCGCCACCGGCGCGTTCTCGCTGAACCTGGCCTCGGCGCGGATCGGGATGATCGACGTACGCGACATCGCCGAGTGCGCCGCCCGCGTGCTCCTTGACGACCCGGACCGCCACCACGGCGAAACCTACACCCTCACCGGCCCGCGCTCACTGACGTTCGACGAGGTCGCGGGCCAGTTGAGCCTCGCTCTCGGCAGGCCCGTCGCGTACCTGCCGGTCAGCGACGATGCCAGGCGTAAGACCTTGCTCGGCGTCGGCGTCCCGACGTGGATCGTCGACATGCTCGAGGAGTACGCGCAGGCATATGCCACCGGCTGGGGAGACTTCACCACCGATACGGTCGCCGGTCTCCTCGGCCACCCACCGCGCGACCTCGCCGACTTCGTCCGCGACCACGCCGCGGCCTTCACCTCGGCCGACACCAACTGAAACCGTGACCTGCCGATCAGCCGCCGGACGTTGACGCCGCGGTCACCTCGCGATCTCCGTGATGGACCTCGCGACGGCTCTGAGGGATGGGATCGAGCGGTCGAATCCACCGACCAGATGCGCCGTGTGCCAGCCGTCGCCCGGCGGCGGCCAAGCTCGGTCACGCCATCAAGCCGTCAGAAGCCACGGCACTCGATAGATCCTGCACAAAATCCCAAAGGAAGCGTTACGCGATGCGATCGCTCAGAGGCATCGGCACGATCCTCTCCGCACTGGCCCTGGCCATCACGATGGGCGGTTCCGCCGGAGCGGCATCCGACCCGCGAGCCGGGATGTCTCCGACATCCATCTCGTTGCCCGACGGGTTCCAGCCCGAGGGCATCGCCATCGGGTTCGGGCCGTTCGCCTTCATCGGCTCCATGGCCGACGGCTCCATCTACCGTGCCGACCTGCGCACCGGACGCGGCACCATCGTCAGCCGCGGGCCCGGCACACCGTCCCTCGGAATGAAGATCGATGAGCGTGGACGGCTGTTCGTGGCCGGAGGCACGGGCGGTGACGCGCGCGTCATCGACACCCGCACCGGCCAGGTGCTGGCCTCCTACCGGCTGGCCACCGGAGAGTCGTTCGTCAACGACGTCATCCTCACCGAGGACGCCGCGTGGTTCACCGACTCCACCAACCCGATGCTCTACAAGCTGCCGTTGCGCGAGGGACGGCTACCCGCCGCCGCGCAGCGGATCCCGCTCACCGGGGATCTGGTGTACGGCGACGGCTTCAACGCCAACGGCATCACGCCGACTCCGGACGGCCGGGGCTTCATCGTCGTGCAGTCGAACACCGGCGGACTGTTTCGCGTCGACCCGTCCGGTACGACCCGCCGGGTGAACCTGCACGGCGAGTCCTTGAAGGAAGGCGACGGCCTACTACTGCGCGGCCGGACGTTGTACGCGGTGCAGAACCGGCTCAACGTCGTGACCGTCCTCCAGTTGAACGCGGCCGGGACCGACGGCCACGTCGTGCGGCGGGTGAGTGATCGCCGGTTCGACGTACCGGCGACCGTGGCAGCCTTCGGGTCTTCGCTGTACCTCCCCAACGCCCGCTTTGACACCAGCCCGACGCCCACCACCCCGTACACCGTCGTTGCCATCCCCCGCCCCTGAGCAGCGGTCATGAGCCGGCCGCGAAGGAAGAGCCGGTGAACCGGCGGGCGGCGGCGGGTGTGACGTGCCTTACCCGCCGACGCCTACTTCGGTGACAGGAAGGACGCGAACGTGGAGGACTATCGCTGACGGTTCCGGCGGGGTGGATCGTGCCGGAGGCTATTGCTTCGGAAGTGGGTTTTCGGTCTCGGTCAGTCGGATCAGGTGCGTGAGGTCCTGGGCGTTCCTGGCCTCGACGGGTTCGGGGCCGGTGGTGATCCAGCAGGGGAAGGCCCAGTAGCGGCGGGCCCAGCAGCGCCAGACGACGACCCAGCCGGGATTGCGGGCCTCCAGGTCACGGGCCTCGTGGGTTGAGCCGGGGGCGGGAGGCGGCGGCGCCGTACGGCTGGGAGCCCCGGTCGGCGGTGCCTTACGGGTGGGAGCGTTGGCCGGGAGTGCCGGACGGCCGGGGAGGGGGAGCGGTTCTGCCGTACGGTCTCGGGCTGCAGTCAGTTCCGCCGTACGGCTGAGCTCAAGACGCAGCCGATCCGCCGGGCTGCGACGCCGGTCTCGTCGGTGGAGGAGATTCTTTCCGACCAGGACCACCAGAACCACCAGGTTCCTTCCTGCGGTGCCGCGTAGACGATCTCGGACAGGGCTGGGGCATCGGGATTGACGATGACGAGCTGCGGGCAGCCATGCCGGGTGACGCGGACCCGGGAGTGCAGGCCGTACCGCATGAGGTGTTCGGTCAGGCGGGCCAGGTGCGCGGTCGCGGTGATCGTGACCTCGGTGTCGGGGGTGTCGGGGGTGTCGGGAACGGCCACGGGGCCTCCGGTTGTGAGGTGTGGGTCTTCGCTCTGCTTTTCGTTGAGGTGGCCCCCGACGGGTGTGGGAAGGGCGTCGGGGGCCACGTCCGGCCGTGAGAGGGCTGCTCAGGCCGGACGTCTGTGGAGCGGCTCCCGCCTCTCGCGGTCAGGCGAGGCGCGTGAGCGGGAGCCGCCACGATGACCCTCCGCGCCCCTCAACGCGAGAGATCACCGTGTTCCCCGGCCAAGCCGTACGGCCTGGCCGGATGAAAGTGGCTCCGTTCCCACCCCTCCAGGAAGAAGCGGAGCCACCCGTTCCCGGAAACTGACGGCGTCTGCGCACACCGTGCTTCCGGAAGCTTGCGCCCGGCGGTGTCAGCCTTGCGCCCCCAGAGAACACTGGGAACCCAGCGAGGCCGACCCCTTCACACGAGGAAATAATTACTTTCCGTAACGAAAGTTGACTCCCCGCTTGGAGGAGATGTCACGCTGTGCGATTGAGGCGTAGCGTTGGGGTGAACCGTGTGCTTGGTTGGAGAGGGGCACCTTGTGGTGGACGCCGTCGGCATACGACGTCAGATCAGCGAGCTGCGCGCAACGTTGCAGCAGCAGGGAGCGACGAGACGGCAGATCGCGGCGATCATCGCTCAGCGGTTCCAGATGAATCCACGGGTGGCGTTTCGCCATGCGGCAGGATTGACGCAGGCAGAAGTGGCCGAGCTCTACAACCGCCACTGGCCGAGTGAACTCCCGAAGACATTCAAGAACGTCTCCTACTGGGAATGCTGGCAAGGGCCTGAGTTCTTCGGAACCTCCTCGTCCTCTCGCGCTCCGTCATACCTGGACCTGACGCGGCTGGCCGATCTGTACGGCTGTTTGGTCGATGACCTGCTTCGCGGTCCGTGCCTGTCACAATCGGCCACTTTCTCGACCTTGCCGCTCTCCGACTTCCTGTCAATGTCGAAAAGCGGCGGTTACTCTGAAGAGGCCGAGGACGATGACGGTGTCATCGCCATAAGCGTCCCCACCGGCGAAGGGCCCATCACCGTGACGCTTTCCCGCCGCCAGTTCACCCACCTGCTGGCCGCTGCCGGTCTGACGGCGATGCTGCCCGAAACGGCCCTCGCCTCCGAGGCACTCCCTGAAGCGGTGGTTCGTTCAACCGCCGGGTTGAGCGGTGCCGACTACCGGCAGCTCCTTGCCGCTCACCAGAATGGTCATCGTCTTCTCGACCCGCGCTCTCACATCGTCTCCCTGCGTCACACACTGCGCGACATCGACCATGTCCGGGAAGGCGCGGGAACCGCCACCCGTCGTGATCTACGGCAGGTGCAGGGCGAGTACGCCGAGCACCTGAGCTGGCTGTACCGCGAGTGCGGTGACATCGCCTCGTGCCGAAGGTGGGCCGACCAGGCGACCGCATGGGCGCTCGAAGGCGGTGACACCTCCATGGCGGCCTACATGATGGTCAGGAAGGCCAGCCTCGCGCTGGACGCTGGTGACTCCACCACGGCCGTCGAGCTGGCCACCGCCGTAGGCAGTGCCTCCTGGACCGTCCCGCCGGTGCTGTACGGCGTCGCCAAGGCGTACGAGGCACGTGGGCACGCGCTCGACGGCACGGTCGCCGCCGCCCAGCTCGACGAGGCCACGGAACTGATCACTGGAGGCCGTTCCGAAGGCGACCCGGCCTACCTGCGGTTCTTCGCCGCCGACTTCGCCGATGTCCAGCGGGCGACCTGCTACGTGGACGCCGGGATTCCGAGCCGTGCGGTGACCATCCTGCAGAGCAAGGTCACTTCCCTGCCTGTCTCCAATCATCGTGACCGGGCTGTCCATCTTGTGCGACTCGGTGCCGCCCACGCCGCCGACAGGGTGCCCGACGCCGCCGCCTTCGCCGCGCTGGGATCGCTCTCTGAAGCGCGGCGAGTCTCCTCCGAGCATGTCTTGGCGGAACTCGCCCAACTCGACGCCACTCTGACGGCTCGCTGGCCGACCCAGCCCCAGGTCCGGCAGTTCCACGAAGCACTCACCGAAACCCGGGTCACTTGAGGGGGCTGCTGTAGGGGTGATGGTTCCTCGCCGCCCGCCGCAGTGACCGCACCGCGATTGAGACCGCCTCCCCTGCCCGGTTGCCGACCTGGATGCAGGTCACCAACTCCACTTGGGCCTATGGCAGGTCCTGCCTCCGCAGTGATCCGACAGCCCCACGCAGGGTCACCAGGGCTGCGCCGCTTTCCCCGGGCGGCACCGTCGCTCCACCACGCTCGTTGACTGCAGACGGCAACGGCGGATCGTGCCCATATGCCATGCAGTCCCGGATCCACATCGAGAAAGGGAACTGAATGAACAGTCACACACCGCCCTGGGGCCTGACCCGATCGCGGCCCTTCCCCGCGCCCGCCCCAGCCTCCTTTGGCGCGGTTCGGGTCGAGCTCGACCCCGTCACGCAAACCGGCGTCTACCGCGACATAGCCGGTCAGATCATCGAGGCCGGTGCCCATGGCACCAACAAGGAAACCAACGACCCGACCGCGACCAGCGGTGGCGACGGCGCGAAAGACGGCGGCGGCGACACCGATGCCGTGACCGACTACGGCGACGACTGACCGATGACTGATTCAGCCCCCGTCCTGGTCGTCACCGGAGACACAGACGTCACCGCCGACCTCGTCACTCGGCGCCTGCACGCCCGGGGAGTGCCCGTCGTGCGGCTGGACCCCGCTGATTTCCTCGGCGCGGACAGCACCGTGATGGCGTGGCGGGCATGATCTGGGCGAACACGGTGAGTACGGCCGACCTGGACGAGTCGGTGACCGGCACCGCACACCTGTTCCAGGCGCGGGTAGACAAGGTCGGTGATGTGCGGGTCACCGTGGTCGGCGACCGGGTGTTCGCCGTCCGGATCGACGGTGGACAGCTCGATTGGCGCGCCCACTACCCAAGCCTGACTTACACCCTCATCCCATGCCCGCCCGACACGCGGCATGCCATCGGCGCCTACATGACCACGTATGGTCTGCTGTTCGCTGCGTTCGACTTCGCCCTGACCGCTTCGGGCGAGTGGGTGTTCTTGGAATCGAATCCCAATGGCCAATGGGCCTGGATCGCCGAGCAGGAAGACGCCGTAGCCGAAGCCCTGGCCGATCTTCTTCAGAAAGGACACCCGCCCCTGTGACCGCTGCCGCTCTACGCGCCGCCGACCTCCGGCACGCTCTTGCCGCCCAGCTCGCCGCCGACAACCACCTGACCCCGCAGTGGCGGAAGGCTGTCGAGGCCGTCCCCAGGGAGGCGTTCCTGGGCGAGGCGATGTTTCGCCGCCTCGACGATGAGGGAGGCCCCACCTGGTGGGAGCCGCTGCACCGCAGCGACGTGAAGGAGGAGGAATGGCTGGGACTGGCATACACCAACGCCACGTGGGTGACCCAGATTGACGGCGTCAACGCCGCCGACGCGACCGAGCCACTCACGGGCACCCCGACATCGTCGTCGTCCCTGCCTGCGGTGGTCGTCGACATGCTGGAAGTCACCGGCCTCGTGGAGGGCGAGTCCGTGCTGGAGATCGGTACGGGAACCGGATATTCAGCGGCGCTGATGTGCCAGCGGCTCGGCGGTGACGCGGTCACCTCGATCGAGGTCGACCCGGTCGTGGCCGAGCGCGCCCGCCAGACGCTGACCGCGCTCGGCTACGAACCGACCCTCGTGGTCGGCGATGGATTGTGTGGGTATGAGCAGACCTTCGAGTATGACCGCCTGATCGCGACCTGCGCCGCCCGCTACATTCCCGCCCCCTGGATGCGGCAGGTCCGCGACGGCGGCACCATCACCGTCCCTCTGTGGGGGTGGATGCACGGCTACGCCCTGGCCCATCTCACCCTGGCCGACGATGGCACCGCCAGTGGCCACTTCAGCCAGGTCGACGTGTCGTTCATGCCCGCCCGCCCCTACACCGCGCCCCCCATCACGCACTACCGGCTCAACCGCGGCGACGCGCGGGAAAGCCGGATCGACCCGAAGATCCTCGGCGACTGGACCGGCCGGTTCGTCGCTCAGCTCGGCGCTCCGTCCGCCCAACTGATCGGAGCCGGTGACCGGGTGACGCTGCTGGACGTCGCCACCGGGTCCCAGGCCAGCACGAAACCGGACCCTGAGGGCGGGTGGACAGTGCGCCAGTACGGCCCGCTGCGGTTGTGGGACGGCATCGAGGGCGCTGTCGTGGCCTGGCAGGAGATGAGTTCTCCGCACCAGTCGGCGTTCGGGCTGACCGTCACCCCGGACGGCCAATACGTGTGGCTGGGTACCCCGGACGGGCCAAGGTGGAACCTGCCCGCCTGACGCCCGCAAGTTTTCTCCGTTCCCTGACAGCCGCCCTGGTTGCGCAGCGGGGAGCGCGAGGGGCGGAGCCCCTCGTTGTGGGGGTCGAAGGGGGCGGCACGCCCCCTGAGAGGTGCTGTCCGAGGGGGGCCGCGCGGAGCGCGTTGATCGCGAGGTCCGATTGCAAGGCTGTCGCGAGGTCCGATTGTGGGGCCTGTGACCTGCGCAGGGATCGGGCGGCTGACGGGGGAGGCAAGAACAAGACTGTTTCTTCGGTGATTGCCGAGGCACTCTTGGCGGCGTCACCGGCCCCGCCACAGGAGGCCGGACGTCATCACGGGAGGCACCATGACCCAGGGAACAGTCGGCGATGTGCCGCTGCACCTGGCGGGCAACAACGCGCCGATCGCCGAGGAGGTGACGCTGGAGCCGAGCGAGGTGATCGGCTCCATTCCCGAGGAACTGTCGGGGCAGTTCTTCCGCAACGGCCCGAATCCGCGCACGGGGTGGTCGCCGCACTCCTTCGCGGGTGACGGGATGATCCACACCGTCGCGCTTGGGGACGGCCGGGCTGCCTGGTACCGCAACCGGTACGTGCGTACCCCGCTTTACGAGCACCCGGGCGAGTCCCGGTTCGCCCTGGCCTTCGACCCGGTCACCTCACGGATCGACTACCGGGTCACCACCGCGAACACCCATCTGGTCGCCCACGCGGGCCGGCTGTTCGCCCTTGAGGAGGGCGGATTTCCGTACGAGGTGACCCCGGAGCTGGCCACAGTCGGGGCCTTCACCTTCGACGGGGCGTTGCGGACGCCGATGACCGCGCACCCGAAGACCTGCCCCCTCACCGGGGAGCTGCTGTTCTTCGGCTACCGCCTCAGACCCCCCTACCTCACCTACTACCGGGCGTCCCCGGACGGCGAGGTGCTCCAGACGCAGGTCGTCGACGTGCCCAGGGCGACGATGATGCACGACTTCGCGGTCACCGAACACTACGTGATCTTCATGGACCTGCCCGTCGTGTTCGACGTACGGCAGGCCGCCGAGGGCGGGCCGCCGTGGAGGTGGGACGACGGGCACCGCGCCCGGTTCGGGGTCCTGCCCAGGGCCGACGGCGAGGCGCCCGTGCGATGGTTCGACGTCGAGCCCTGTTACGTGTGGCACACCATGAACGCCTTCGAGACCGGCGACTCGATCACCGTGACCGGCACCCGCGTCGAGACGCTCTGGCGTCAGGGGACGGACGACCACGGCGGCGGGCTGCCCTCGCTGTACCGCTGGACCCTCGACCTCGCCTCGGGCGCCGTCGCCGAGAGCCGCCTGGACGACGCGCCCAGCGAGTATCCACGGGTGGCCGACGACAGAATCGGGCTGCCCAACCGCTACGGCTACACGGTCGCCTTCTCCCTGGAGGCCGAGCCGGAACGCACCGAGATCTACAAGTACGACCTCGAGCGGGGTGGCACGCGCGACGTCCACCGCCTCCCGGCCGGTCACACCTGCGGGGAGGCCGTCTTCGTCCCCAGAGCCTCCGGCCGCCACGAGGACGACGGCTACCTGCTGACCTTCGCCCACGACCGCGCACGGGGAACCGGCTACCTGGCCATCCTGGACGCCGCCGACCTCGCCGCTGCCCCGATCGCCGAGATTCACCTCCCTGTACGCGTCCCGGCGGGCTTCCACGGCAACTGGATCCCCGGACGACGCCAGCCGTGATCCTGGGCGTTGAGACCATCCCGGTGTCCGAGTGATTGGTGAATTCGATAGAACCGGGCTGAATTCAGCCGGATCCGCAGATAGGGCGGCTCACCGGTGAGGCGGACCAGTTGGAGCGAGCGCTGCGGGCGAGCCTCGGTTCCGCGCGTGAGATCTTCGGCCATCTGGACGGTCCGGCGGATTGATCCGTAGCGTTGTCGGCCATGAGCGATGACGAGGTGTCGCTGCGGCCGATGGCCGAGGATGACTTACAGGTGCTCGAACGGTTCTTGACGGAGCCCGCAGGGATGGGGCCGTTCAACTGGTACGGCTGGTCGGATCCCGGCAGATGGCGTCGTATGTGGGAGGAGAACGGCTTCCTCGACGCCGAGAGCGGTCGGCTCATGGTGGTCCGCGGCGCCGATCGGCTGGGCTTCGTCGCCTGGCGCAAGGTCCTGACCTCGCACTCCTCCTACTGCTGGAACGTGGGGATCGCGCTGTTCTCCGAGGCTCGGGGGCAGGGCTTCGGCACCCAGGCCCAGCGCTTGCTGGCGAGCTACCTGTTCGCCCACACACAGGTGGCCAGGGTCGAGGCGGTCACCGAGGTCACCAACCTCGCCGAGCAGCGCGCGTTGGAGAAGGCGGGTTTCACCCGGGAAGGCATACTGCGCGGCTACGGCTTCAGGAACGGGCGGTGGCGCGACGCGGTGCTCTACAGCGTGCTGCGCCACGAGGTCGGCCTGCCCGACGACTGACACACCCGACCAGGTGGCATGCCCGCCCACCGTCCTGACAAGGACGCGGGTCCCTTACCCCGGGCCGACGAGCGGAGGTGACCCAGCTATCACGGTCCGCGCCGTCATCTTCGCCTGCCGGCGGCGGCGACCTTGCCGATCTCGTCGAGGACGAGGTCGGGCTGGGCGTTCTGCACGTAGTGCTCCGTCGTGGTCGCGACCACCGGGCGGCCCCGGCTCGACAGCGCGGCGATGCGTCTGGCGTGTTCGGTGTCGGACTCCGGCTGGCCCGCCGCGCAGATCACCACGACCGGCAGGTCGCCCCACGCTCCGGGACGGGCCGTCGCGCTGACCTGGGCGGCGCTGTCCACCGAGGCCCAGGCCTCGGCGCGGGCCGCGGCCATGCTCCCCGAGCCGTAGACGACGGTCGCGGCGGCGCGGGCCGCCGCCGTCGCCTCCGGCGGCACGAGGGCGTCGCCTCGCAGCCTGAGCAGGCCCGTCCGGGCGACAAGCTGGTTGACGGTGAGCTGTACGGCCAGCAGCGGCCGGGAGATCTGCAGCGCGGTGACGGCCGTCTCGTCGGTGACGTCGATCAGCACCAGCCCGGCGGTCAGGTCGCGCCAGTGGTCGGCGAAGAGGCGCGCGGTGTTGCCGCCGAACGAGTGCGCGACGAGGACGTACGGCCCCGCCTCCCCGGAGGCGACCAGCAACGCGTGCAGCTCCTGCGCGGTGCGCTCCGCTGTACGCGGCGAGGGGCCCTCCTCGCTCCAGGCGTATCCCGCCCGGTCGTAGGAGCACACCCGGTGGTGTGCGGAGGCCCGCCGCTGGATCACCTCCCAGCTCGCGCTCGACTCCGCCAGCCCCGCTTCGAGCACGACGGTGGGGGAGCCGCTCCCCGTGCAGTGGATGTGCAGGCGGTGGCCGCCCACGTCGACCAGCCGCCCCGGTGCCCGGTGGAGCTTCGCGTCCGCCCGCGCGGCGTTCGTCTCGTAGGCGGCTCCGACGCCCGCGGCCAGCACGAGCAGGATCGTGCTCAGGGCGGCGATCCGCAGCAGCGTGCGTAGTAGCCTGCGCCCCCTGCCGGGTCGCGTGACCAGCGCGCGTTCGAGCTCTCCGTCCACCATGTCTTGAAGTTAGGTATTCGGTCTGCCCGTTTCCTCCTCCTCGCAGCGGGACCTTCGATGCCACCGGAGCTCCACACGCCGCCGCCTTCTCATCCGTCAGGATGAGTTCTTTGGGCGGTTTTGAGGCCGCAGGCCTCCGCCGTGGTGGGACGGACGCCCGTTCTCCGGAAGGTGACGGTTTGTTAACTGTCGATCATGCTGGGTAGTGGGGTGATGTCGGTGCTCCCCCCGTGAGATCGGAGAGCGGGGTGTGCCGGGGATGGTGGGCATGGTGTCGGTCGGGGTGCTGGCCGTGCTGGTGGGAGCCGGGCCTGTAGTCCTTTCAGGATCTCCGGCGGCGGGGAGGGCTGTTGAAGCGCCCGCCCTGGGGACGGCCGTTGTGCCGCCTGCCGCGAGGGCGGTGGCCGGGAGGGTGTGCGGTGACCGGGAGCCGATCGTCATCGCGCATCGCGGCGCCAGCGCCGTCCGTCCCGAGCACACGCTTCTGGCCTACGAGGCCGCCATCCGGATGGGGGCCGACTACATCGAGCCCGACCTGGTGCCGACCAAGGACCACGTGCTGGTCGCCAGGCACGAGAACGAGCTCTCACTGACCACCGACGTCAAGGATCATCCCGAGTTCGCCGACCGCAGGACGACCAGGATCGTCGACGGGGTACGGCGGACCGGCTGGTTCACCGAGGATTTCACCCTCGACGAGCTGCGCACCCTCTGGGCCAGAGAGCGCTTCACCGCGCTGCGCCCGGGGAACACGGCCTACGACGGGCGGGCGCGGATCCCGACGCTGGACGAGGTCGTCGAGCTCGCGCAGCGGAACGGCGTCGGCGTGTACGCCGAGACCAAGCATCCGAGCTACTTCGCCTCGATCGGGCTGCCGCTCGAAGGCCCGCTGGCGGAGAGCCTCAGGCGGCACGGCTGGGACCACGCCTGCGCCCCGGTGTTCGTCCAGTCCTTCGAGACCGGGAACCTCAGGGAGCTGCGTTCCGCCACACGGGTGCGGCTCATCCAGCTCATCGGCGCGTCCGGCGCGCCGTACGACCTGGTGAAGGCCGGTGACCGGCGCACGTTCGGCGATCTCGTCACCCCCGAGGGGCTGGAGTGGGTCGCGCGCTACGCCGACGGCGTCGGCGTGGTCACCTCGCGGATCGTGCCGACAGACCGGGAGGGGAGGCTGGGAGCGCCGACCTCGCTCGTCCAGGACGCCCACCGCAGGGGGCTGCAGGTCCACGTCGCGACCATCCGTGACGAGAACGCGCACCTTCCGGCCGAGTACCGGCGGGGAGATCCTGCCGACCCGGACTACCCGCGCGCCGCGGGGGACGTGACGGGCTGGCTGGAACGTCTCTACGGGCTCGGCGTCGACGGGGTGTTCGCCGACGATCCCGGCGTCGCGCGCGCCACCCGCGACCGCCTTCTCGCGGGCTCCTGACCCTTCCCGCGGCGCCCTGGCCCCTGCACCCCCGGAACCCCGCGAGCCGGTGTGAGCCCGTGGGCTGTCGCGAGTTCGTGAGGACGTACGCGGCTATCGTGAGTCCATGAGTGGGTCATCCGCCTTCGACAGCCTCAGTCCTGAAACCCTCGCGCGGAGGGCGTCGTCGTTCGGCGGGCAGGCGGCGGCCTACGCGCGGGAGCGGCCCGACTACCCCGACGCCGCGGTGCTGTGGGCGCTCGAACCCGTCGCGGACCGCGTGCCGTCGCGTGTCCTCGACCTGGGGGCGGGAACCGGGAAGCTGACCGAGGTGCTGCTACGGCACGTCACCGAGGTCGTCGCGGTCGAACCCGACTCGGCCATGCTCGCCCAGCTCCGCCGACGGCTGCCCGGTGTTCCGGCGATGGAGGGCAGCGCGGAGGAGATCCCGCTGCCGGACGGGTCGGTTGACGCGATCCTGGTCGGGCAGGCGATGCACTGGTTCGACCTCGACCGGGCCGTGCCGGAGATGGCCCGTGTTCTGACACCGGGCGGGGTGCTGGCGGGGCTGTGGAATCTCGACGATGACCAGGTGCCGTGGGTGAAGGGCCTGAAGCGGGTGGCCGCCAGTACGGTGTCGTTCACCCGGTGGCGCCCTGACCTGGTCACGCTGCGAGGACCGAGGTTCCCGGTGGTCGAGCAGGCCCGGTTCCCGCATGGCCAGCGCAGGACCGCGGAGTCGATGGCGGCGACGATCGCCACCCACTCCCACGTGCTGACCCTTCCGGAGAGTGAGCGTGACGAATTGCTGGGCAGGGTCGTCGACTACCTGCGATCCACCGCGGAGACCGCGCAGGGCGAGTTCGAGCTTCCCATCACCACGATGACGGTCCGGGCCCTGCTCGGCCAGGACGGTTGAGCCGCACCACCGTGACCGCCTGACCCTGCGGCGGTGTCCTCGCGCCTTCGCCGTTCCCGCTCAGCCACGGCGCCTTTCCGCCTCTGCCGTGTTGGGGCCGCATGCCCTTGCCGCGCCGGGTCCTTCCTCATCGTGCCGGGGTGCCGTCGACCAGTGTTGCGCCGTTGCCAAACCCTTTCTGAGCTGGGGATCTACCGTCTCATTGACGGCGGCTCAACAGGATGGGGGCCGGGCGCCATACACCTCATCTGCTACTCTGTGCTACGAATCAGTTACATTGAGTTGCGGTGGGAGTTAGTGTGAAGATTGTCTGTGTTGGCGGGGGGCCTGCCAGCCTGTACTTCTCGATCCTGATGAAGCGGGTGGACCCGTCCCATGACATCACCGTCTACGAGCGGAACCCGGCCGGGTCGACGTATGGCTGGGGCGTGACCTACTGGGACGAACTGCTCAACGGTATGTACAGGGCCGACGCCGAGTCCGCGCGCGTCATCAGTGAGAGCTCGGTCTCCTGGGACAGCTGGGTCGTGCACGTCGGTGACCACACGACGATGACGGTGCATGACGGGGAGGGGGGCTTCGGCATCGGCCGGCGCCGGTTGCTCGGCATCCTCGCCGAGCAGGCCTGTTCCCTCGGTGTGAACATCGAGTTCGAGCGCGAGATCACCGCAGAGGAGGAGGTGGCCGGTGCCGACCTCGTCGTCGCCGGTGACGGTGTCAACAGTGTGCTGCGCGAGCGCCACGCCGACCACTTCGGCACCAAGGTCGAGGTCGGGCGAAACATCTACATCTGGCTCGGCACCACCAAGGTCTTCGACGGTTTCACCTTCGCTTTCGTGGAGACCGAACACGGCTGGATCTGGTGTTACGGCTACGGGTTCAGCGAGGACCACAGCACCTGCGTCATCGAGTGCTCCCCGGACACCTGGAGGGGACTCGGGTTCGACCAGGCGAACGAGGCCGACAGCCTGGCCCTTCTGGAGAAGCTCTTCGTCCGAATGCTGGACGGGCACCCGCTGATCGGCCGGGCGCACCCCGACGGCAGCGCGCACTGGCTGAACTTCCACACCCTGACCAACCGGACGTGGTACCGCGACAACCTCGTCCTGCTCGGGGACGCCGCGCACACCACGCACTACTCCATCGGCGCGGGCACCGCCCTCGCGCTGGGGGACGCCGCTTTCCTGGTCGACGCGCTGCACGGGGACGCGCGGCTCCAGCCCGCCCTCGCCTGCTACGAGCGCAAACGCCGACCCGCGATCCGGCGCACCCAGAGAGCGGCCCGTTACAGCGCCCGGTGGTATGAGGACCTCACGCGCTACATCAGCCTTCCGCCGCCGCAGATGTTCGCGCTGCTCGGTGATCGGCACTCCCGGCTGCTCCCGCACGTCCCGCCGCGGGTGTACTACCGGATCGCTCAGGCGGCCGAGTGGCTCGACTCGCTGCGCGGGTCCAAAGGCGGGCAGGGGTCGCACGAATCATCCACGCCGGAGCACCCGGACGAGATGACCGCGCGGTGACCGACCGGCCGGTGGCCACCCCCCGGGTCACCGGTGATCTCCTCATAGCGCCACCCGACAGCTGACCGTCCTCCCATTTCAGAGCCGCTGTCCATGGCGATGCCACCTGGTGAGGTCCGGTGGCGGTACCTCGTGGTCGAGGTTTCTTCGCGGCGCCGGTACGGCGGCCGGCGCGGACCTTTTCTGTCTCATGAGCGGTGCGCGACCCGACGCGCGTCCGCGGCGATTCCGTTGGTGCGGGGATAACGATCCGCCTCGGTGAAAGTGACCGGTTAGGCGGCCGTTCACCAGGTATTCGCCGAGAAATCAGCGCGCGTTGGCGGGCGAAGATGGCCATGATGGGGCGGGAGGGAATTTATGCCCGTTTTGCCAACACCCGTGCATCTCTCGGCTTGTGTTCATAGGATCTATGCCGGACTGTGACCATAGCCTGGAATCGTGGGCAACCGCGCCAAAGCGGTCAGCTGTGCCGAAATGGGGAGAAACTGTGCTGAAGTCCAAGACGCGACGTCGCGTCGCGGCTAAGACGGCTGCCATTGGAATAGTAGGCGCGGGCATTCTCCTCGGCGCGGTCCCGGCGATCGCCTCCCTGACGGCGGCTCCCAAGCCGGTCAGCTACACGTGCACCCCGACCACGGGCACGGCCGTCACCAATCCCTACAAGCTGCAGATGGACCTGTCCGGTCCCCTCACCTCGACCCCCGGCTCGGTCATCGTGGTGACCTGGAAGCTGGGACAGCCCGGCGCGTCGCCCTTCCTGGTCGCCCCCTCGGCCATCGCGGCCGGTGACCGGCTGAGCATCGAGGCGGACGTGGTGGTCACGGGGTCACCTCTGCCGTCCTCCGCGGAGACCAGGACGGTCACGACCTCGGCGACCCCCGGAGCGGTGGCCGCCAACGGTACGCTGCCGCTCCCGAGCGTGATGATCACCGTTACCCCGACCGCGACCGGGGTCATCGCCGTCCAGCCGGACGCCTTCACCCTGATCCACAACCCGGGGACCGCTGTCGGGTCCGCCAGCACCCTGTACGACTGCGTGATCGCGAACCAGGCGGAGGCGACCGCCGCCGCGCTGATGATCACGGTCAAGCCGTCGGGGGCGACCACGGGGACCGGCACGCCGACGAGCACCTCGACGGGAAGCACGGGAACCCCGACGGCGACCCCCACCCCCACCTATACCACCCCCGAGCCGACGGTCACCGTCACCCACACCAAGACGTCGAAGCCGACGTCGAAGCCCAGGAAGACCGGGCAGATCGGCAAGACCCCCGGGGGCGGAGCCTCGACGGGCGGGGGCGGGGAGGCGGGCCCCGACGCGCGGATGATCGTTCTCGGAGGGACGGCGCTGGTCGCCGCCGCAGGGGCCGGCGGGCTGGTGCTGCGGCGCCGCACCGCGACCAGGGGCTGACCGGAGCGGCTGAATGACCACCCCGACGCCGGACGGCTGGCCGCCGCATCCTCCAGGCCCCGCGCAGCCGTATGCCCAGGGGCCCGTCCAGCAGCCGTACGGATACCAGGGCCATCCGGGATACCCGGTGTACGGGCCGCAGTATGAGCAGCAGTACGAGCAGCCGTACGAGGAGTGGCGGGACGGCCGGGCCGACGGCGGCCGGATCCTGCGCTCCGTGCTCATCCTCGCCGGGGCCGCCGGAGTGGTCACGGTGCTGGTCGGCCTGCTGCTCATGGTGGCCTCGCCGGAACAGTACGGCCTGGCCGAGCAGCGCACCACGCTGCCGCCCCGCACCCAGGCGAACGCGACCGCGCCCGCCGACCCCTACCTCCACGCGGCCCCCACTGAGCCGCCACCCCTGCCGAACCTTCCGCCCGCCCCTGCCATGCAGCCCTCGACCCCGGTGCGCCTGGTCGTCAAGCGGCTGGGCATCGACGCGCCGATCACCTCGGTCGGGCTCGACAAGCAGGGGGCGATCGAGGTGCCGCCGGTCGGCGACCCGAACCTGGTCGGCTGGTATCGCTCGGGGCCGACGCCCGGCGAGGCCGGACCGGCGATCATCCTGGGGCACAAGGACACGCGGTCGGGGAGCGCGGTCTTCAGCCGCCTCGCCGAGATCCGGAACGGTGACGTGATCGAGGTACGCCGCCAGGACGGCATCATCGCGGTTTTCACGGTAGGCGGACTCGAACAGGCGGAGAAAACGGTGTTCCCGACGCAGCGCGTTTACGGCGAATCGCCCAACCCCCAGCTCCATCTGATCACGTGCGGTGGCACCTACAACCACGTGACCGGTCACTACACGGACAACGTCATCGCCTACGCGACGATGACCAGCACCCGCAGAGCATGAGCGCCGTGACCACGGCTCCCGAGGAGCCGATCAAGAGGACCCCGAGGTCCCTGGACGTTCCCGCGTTCCTGCGCCTGCGGCGGCACGGGCTGACGCTGGGGGCACTCGTCGCGCTGGCCGCGACGGCCTACACCGTGCTCGGCCTCGTCAAGCTCTCCACCTTCAAGGCGAGCATCTTCGACTTGGCCATCTTCGACCAGGCCGTGCGCGGGTACGCGCACTTCGGGCCACCGGCCGCGCCCTCGGTCGGCGCGTTCTACGGCCAGGGGATGGACTTCCTCCAGATCGCCGACCACTTCTCGCCGATCCTGGCCGTCCTGGCCCCGCTGTACTGGATCCACGACGGCCCGGAGACCCTGATCGTCGCGCAGGGGGTGCTGCTCGCGCTGGCCGCGGTTCCCGTCTGGCACTACACGCGCCGCCGTCTCGGCGCGGGCTCCGCTCACCTGGTCGCCGTGGCCTACCTGGTCTCGTGGCCGGTCGCGCAGGCCGCCGGGTTCGACTTCCATGAGGTGGCGTTCGTTCCGCTGCTCAGCGCGATCATGATCGAGCGGGCCGACGCGGGCAGGCTGCGCTACGCGGTGCCTGCGGCCCTGGGCATCCTGCTGGTCAAGGAGGACATGGGCCTGCTGGTCGCCGCGTTCGGGGTGTACCTGTTCCTGATCAGACGGCGCCTCGAAGGCGTGGGGTTCGTCCTGTTCGGGCTGGGCGCGCTCATGGTCATCCGCGGTGTGCTGATGCCGCTGGCGGGCTCGGCGGGCGCGGGGTTCCACTGGGCGTACGGCAGTCGCGGCGCGACCCTCGGAGAGGTCGGGCTGTCCATCGTCCGTGACCCGCTGGGCGCGCTGTGGCAGATGGTCAGCCCGGAGGTCAAGGTGGACACCCTGGCCTTCCTGCTGTGGCCGATGCTGCTGACGGCGCTGCTGTCCCCGCTGGTCCTGGTCGCGATCCCGCTGGTCGCCGAGCGGTTCCTGGCTGACAGACCGCAGTGGTGGGGGCCGGAGTACCAGTACAACGCCTTCATCGTCGCCATCCTCGTCTGCGCCGCCGTCGACGGCGTCCACCGGCTCACCAGACGGCTCTCCGCGCGCTTCCCCGAACGCTTCCCCGGAAAGATCCCGGGAAGGGGACTGACCGGACGCTGGGCGTTCGCGGTCTGCGTCATCGGGCTCACGCTCGTCCCCAGGTTCGCGCTCGGCAATCTGCTGGAGTCGTCCTTCTACCAGGGCGACCCGTACGTCACGGCGGCCCGTGAGGCGGTGGCCAAGGTCCCCGACGGGGTGGTGGTCGAGGCGGCGAACAACGTCGGCCCCGCGCTCAGCGCGCGGACGACGGTGCTGCTGTGGGGGCCACAGGCCTACGGGGCGCCGTGGATCGTGGCCGACGTGACCCGGTGGACCTTCCCCTTCGGGGCCCCGGAGGTGCAGCAGCAGCGGGTCGACGAGGCGCTGCGGGCGGGCTACGTCAAGGTGTACGAGCGCGACGGCTACGTCGTGCTGAACCACCCCTCCTGAGGCGCTCCGGGGCCGTCTGGCCGAACCTGTCCGAGGTGCGCGAACAGCCCGGAACATCCGCTCGGGGCACTCGCCGGGCGGGTGTTCTGCGGTAACCTGCGAGTAACCGAACAATGCTCGGTTTCCTGAGCGGGAGGCATTGTGGCAGAGGCGTACATCGTCGGGGCGGTCCGTACCCCGGTCGGTAAGAAGAAGGGTGGTCTGTCCACCGTCCACCCCACGGACCTGGCCGCGCACACTCTCAAGGCGCTTGTCGACCGCACGGGCGTCGACCCGTCCGCGGTCGAAGACGTGATCATGGGGTGCGTCATGCAGTTCGGCCCGCAGAGCATGGACATCGCGCGCAACGCCTGGCTGTCTGCGGGCCTGCCGGAGAGCGTGGCCGGGGTGACCATCGACCGGCAGTGCGGCTCCTCCCAGCAGTCGATCCACTTCGCGGCCCAGGGCGTGCTGTCCGGCACCCAGGACCTCGTGGTCGCCGCCGGAGTCGAGTCCATGAGCATCGTGCCGATGGGCTCCTCCATCACCGCCGCGCTGGAGAAGGGCATGCCCTTCCCGTTCGGCGACAAGTGGGTCGAGCGGTACGGCACGCAGGAGATCTCCCAGTTCCGCGGAGCGGAGCTCATGTGCGAGAAGTGGGAGCTGAGCCGCGACGAACTGGAGCGCTTCGCCTACGAGAGCCACCAGCGCGCCGCGAAGGCCGTGGCCAACGGCTACTTCAGGGACCAGATCGCCCCGCTCAACGGCGTCGAGGACGACGAGGGCCCGCGGGCCGACACCACGCTGGAGAAGATGGCGTCGCTGAAAACCCTGCGGGACGGCGGCCGGATCACCGCGGCGACCTCCTCGCAGATCTCCGACGGCTCCGGAGCCCTCCTGATCGCCTCCGAGCAGGCGGTCCGCGACCACGGCCTGACCCCCAGGGCCCGCATCGTCACCCTGACGCTCGTCGGCGACGACCCGGTCTACATGCTGACCGCGCCCATTCCGGCGACCAGGAAGGCGCTGCGGAAGTCCGGCCTGTCAATCGACGACATCGACGTCACCGAGATCAACGAGGCGTTCGCCCCGGTGCCGCTCGCGTGGATCAGGGAGATCGGCGCCGACCCGGCCAAGGTCAACCCCAACGGTGGCGCGATCGCCCTGGGCCACCCGCTGGGCGGGACCGGCGCCATCCTGATGACCAAGCTCCTGCACGAGCTGGAGCGCACCGGCGGCAGGTACGGCCTGCAGACGATGTGCGAGGGCGGCGGCCAGGCCAACGTCACCGTCATCGAACGCCTTTGACCCGGCGGGCGGCGCAACCGGCCTGAGCGACGCGGCCAGGGCGCCGCGACGGCGGCGCGAGGAACGCCGAGGACAGCGCCGAGGACAGCGAGGCGCGGCGGGCGCCGTGGCCTCCGGAACCCGGAGACCACGGCGCCCGCCTTACCGGCGTCGTCAGCGACCGCCCTTGCCGGGAATCCGGCGCGGCTGCCGGGTCGGCCTCTTCGGCATGGGCGGCATCGGCACGCGCCGGGGCGCCGCGGGAGGCAGGTTCCGCTCGGGAAGGGGCAGCGGGATACGAGGGCTGGTCGCCTCGTCATCGCCTTCGTGCTTCTGGACGGCTTTTTGGGCAACGCGAATTCGCATATGGACTCCTTGAAGATCATGACGACGCGGTCGTGTGCCGTGCCGGAAACTCAGCTGCCGCGTCAGACGAACGGGGCCAGAGAGCTGAGAGCGGGCGGATCAGTCGAGGCTGATCGACGCCGGCTTCTAGGAGTTAATCCACATGCGGTCACCGTACGGTGACCGCATCGGGCGGGGCAAGTCATTTATTCCGAACACGAAGGCACGAGCCAGAGGCCGTACCGGCTCGGCTAGGGCACGTCGTTCATCCGGACACGAAAACGCGAGCCGGAGACCGTACCGGCTCGGCCAGGGGCGGGGATGGGAGAGCGGCGGATTCTCCCGGGTCAGCCCTCGGTGCCCGCGTCCAGCTCCATCGCCCGGTTGATGTCGGTGAGCGACTCCTCGTAGCGGCCGAGGGAACGCAGGACCTCGCTCCTACGGGCGTAGGCCCAGGTGTACTCGGGATCGATCTCGACCGCCCTGGTGAGGTCGGCCAGTGCCTCCTCGTCCCGGTCCAGCTCGTGCAGGATCGCCCCGCGGCTCGCCAGGGCGCGGTCGTTGCCCGCATCGAGCTGCAGGGCGTGGTTCAGGTCGCTCAGCGCCTCGTCGAGCCGGTCCATCATGCGGTACGTCTCACCGCGGGAGACGAGCGCCCTGACGCTGTTCGGCTCAAGACGCAGGGCCTGCGCGAAGTCCGCCAGCGCCTCGTCGTAGCGGTCGACGTCGTAGTACAGGTCGCCGCGGATGCCGTGCAGCTCGGCGTCCTCGGGGTCGAGGGCGATGGCGCGCGTCAGATCGCTCTCCGCGTCGTCGTAGCGGCCCGTCTTGCGGAACAGGAGCGCCCTGCTGGTGAGGAGCCAGGTCGTGTTCGGGGCGAGTTCGAGGGCGCGGCAGAAGTCGGCGTACGCCTCGTCGAACCGGTTGAGCGCCATGTAGGTCTGGCCCCGGCTGCCGATCGCGTACACGTAGTCGGGGTCGATCTCGATGGCCTTGTCGAAGTCGAACAGGGCCTCGTCGAACCGGTGGGCCAGGCGGCACGCCTCGCCTCGCTCGGCCCAGGCGATGTCGTCGCCGGGGGCGAGTAGGAGAGCCTCGGTCAGGTCCGTGATCGCCTCCTCCAGACGCCCCATCTCCTTGTAGGTCTTGGCGCGCTCGACGAGCAACCTGTTCCGGCGTGAACCAGGTGCGGACCCACCGGTGCTTCGACGTCCCTCGGTCGCCATGCCCGTCCCCTTTTCATGCTCGCCTGACGAATCGCAGGGGTGACCTCCCCACACGGCATCGCATTCTCATCATGCCTAATCAATCCTGGCAATTTTCCCAAGACGGATGCGAGCCGTACGGCGGTGCCCAGGCCTGGGCGCGGCCGTTCCCCCTACTTCTTCGGGACGCGGGCCACGCAGAAGACGGTCTGGCCGAACGGCGGCCGGATGAAGCGCTCGATGAACCGGGTCGCCGGGACCACCGTACGGTCGTAGATCTTGACCAGCCGGGGGTCGGGGTAGCCGACGCCGCCGCGGCGGACCGCGGCCCACCAGGCGATGCCGCCGAGGAAGTTGATCGGCTTGAGCACGTCGATGTCCAGGCCCGCCTTGGAGACCGTGCTGCGCAGGGTCGCGGGGGTGTAACGGGTGACGTGGCCGACCTTGCGGTCGAAGTCTCCATACAGCTGCATGTAGCCGGGCACCCAGATGACGATCCGGCCGCCGGGCAGCGTGACCTTGGCCAGGGAGCGCAGGGCCTCGACGTCCTCCTCGATGTGCTCCAGGACGTTCATCATCACGACGGTGTCGACCTTCTCGCCGATCGGGATGTCGGTCGGCAGGCCGAACTGCAGCACGTCGATGTCGTCGCGGCCCGCGAAGCGCTTGGTGAGCTGCTCGACGCAGTAGGGGTCGAAGTCGCTGACCACCAGCCTGTCCAGGCGGGGCAGGAACGCCTCGGCGAAGTGCCCGAGACCAGAGCCGATCTCCAGCATGGATTTGCCCACGTGCGGGGCGACCATGTCGAGCTCGTACTGCCGGTAGTTCTTGGCCTCGTCCCCACCCAGGTGGTTCTCCAGGGCCTCGTCACCGGCCGCCGGTTGCACTACACGGTCATACCCAGACATGCGGTTCCGTCCAGCTCGCTCACAGGAAACCGTGGAGACCACGGCTAGGGACAGGCAAATAGTCTAGTGGCGCTTCCCCGAGAGCGGCCCCCAAACCACTCGGGGCGCCCTAGCATGGGCACCCGCATGGAAACTGCCTTCTTCGGCCGGCGCACAGAGATCGCACAGGTGGTCCGCCTGCTGCGGGAGTCGCGTCTGGTCACGCTCACCGGTCTGGGCGGCGTCGGGAAGACGCGCCTGGCGCTCCGGGTCGTCGAGGAGATCTCGGGGGAGTTCCCCGGTGGTTTCTGGCAGGCCGAGCTGGCCTCCCTGACCGATCCGCACCTGCTGCCGGGCACCGTCGCCGACAGCATCGGCATCGCCGACCAGTCGGCCAGGCCACCCCAGGAGCTCCTGGCCGACTGGCTGGGCCCGCGCAGGGCGCTACTCATGCTCGACACCTGCGAGCACCTGGTCGAGGCGGTGGCCTCGCTGGCCGACACCCTGCTGCGCGCCGCGCCCAACCTCCGCGTGCTGGTCACGGGCCGCCAGCCGCTCGGCGTTTCCGGCGAGCACGTCTACCTCGTCCCGCCGTTGCCGGTCGAGGACGCGGTGGCGCTGCTGAGCGACCGCGCCGGTCTGACGGCGGACCCGGCGGCGAGCACGGTGGGCGCGGTGGGCGCGGCGGGCGATCCGGCGGCGAGCACGACGGAGGCCACGGAGGCCACGGAGGCCTCCGAGTGGAGCGTGGAGGCCGGGCGGGAGGGCATGGCCGAGCTGTGCCGGAGGCTCGACTGCGTCCCGCTGGCGATCGAGCTGGCGGCCGTACGGCTGCGCACCACGTCACCGGAGCGGCTCATCCGCGAGCTCGGTGACCGCTACCGCCTGCTGACCGGGGAGGCAGGCGGGGGCGGCGGCCCGGTGCGGCACGAGTCGCTGCGCGCCGCGGTCGGCTGGAGCCACGAGCTGTGCACCCCGGCCGAGCGGCTGCTGTGGGCCCGCCTGTCCGTCTTCGCCTGCGGGTTCGACCTGGAGGCCGCGGAGGAGGTCTGCGTCGGCGGGCCGCTCCAGGCCCCGCTGCTGTTCGAGGCGCTGACCGGGCTGGTCGACAAGTCCCTGGTACAGCGGGAGGAGCACCCCACCGGCCTACGGCTTCGCATGCTGGACACCGTCAGGGAGTTCGGCGCCGAGTGGCTGTCCAGGCTGGGCGAGACCCGCGCGGTCAGGGCCCGGCACCGGGATCACTACCTCGGGCTGGCCAGGCGGTGCGCCGCCGAGTGGCCGGGACGCCAGGTCGAGTGGTACGGCCGGATGCGGGCCGAGCGGTTCAACTTCCGCAGGGTGTTCGAGCTGTGCCTGACCGACCCCGAGTGGTCGCGGACCGGCCTGGATCTGGCGGGGTCCCTGTGGTTTCTGTGGGTCTGCTGCGGCATGACGCGCGAAGGGCGGCACCATCTGGACGCCGCGCTGCGCTCGCACACCAGGCCGGGCCCGGAACGAATAAGGGCGCTGTGGGTCTGCGCCTGGGTCGCCGCGCTCCAGGGCGACCTCGACGCGGTGCGGGACCGGCTCGCCCGCTGCCGCGCGGAGGACATGGCGGGCACCGCCGCCGGATACGTCGCCCAGATGGAGGGCCTCCTCGCCCTGATGCGGCGGGAGTTTCCCCGCGCCGTCGAGCTGCTGCTGGAGGCCATCGCCTGGCACACGGCCGAGGGCGACCTGCTGTCCGGGCTGCTGCCCAGCCACACGATGGCGGCCCTGAGCCAGCTGGCGGCGGGCAGCCCGGAGGAGACCGACCGGATCCTCGCGCGGGGGCAGGCGCTCTGCGAGGCCCACGGAGAGGAGTGGAACCGTGCCCAGATGGAGTACGTCCTCGCCTGGGCCGAACACGTCAAGGGCCGCGCGCCCGGTGTCCTCAGACACGCCAGGGCCGCGCTCGCCGGGGCACTGCTCTTCGAGGACCTGCTCCTGACGGTCGGCTGCGTCGAACTGGTCGCCTGGGCCGCGGCCGCGGGAACGGCGGAAACGGCCGCTCTGCTCCTGGGCGTGGCCCAGGCCGCCTGGGACTCCTCGGGGCTGCAGCAGTTCAGCTCACCGATCCTCATCATCGTCAGGCAGCGGGCCGTGACTCGGGCCGTCGAGGTTCTCGGCGGTGGAGAATTCGACACCCGTTTCACCGAAGGGAAAGCCCTTGACCTGCACCTTGCTGTGAAATATGTACTGGAGGAGAAGATCCCGTAACCGGGGGTGTCCGATCTCACCAGATCTGCCACCGGTTCCGTGGTTGGCTTGCCACCTCACGCGGAGGGGCGAGGAATTCGGTGGCGGAAACGCGTACACGTCGGGACAACGTCCCGGCGGAGACGAGCAGCCTCGTCGGGCGGGAAGAAGAACTCGACGAGCTGGCCGTGCTGATCGGCCGGTCGCCCCTGGTGACGCTCACCGGGGTCGCCGGAGTCGGCAAGTCCAGGCTGGCGGTCAGGACGGCCGACCGGCTCCGTGACTCGTTCTGCGACGGGGTGTGGGTCGTCGAGCTCTCCGCGGAGCAGAACGGCCAGCTGATCGGTCACGCCATCGCCGCCGCGCTCGGCCTGCGTGAGCAGGCGGTGCGGCCCCAGGCCGATGTGCTCGCCGACTTCCTCGCGGACAAGCGGCTGCTGCTGGTCCTCGACACCTGCGACCACCTGATCGACGCGTGCGCGGCGCTGCTGCGCCGGATCCTGTCCGAGGCCCCGCACACCCGGGTGCTCGCCACCAGCCGCCAGCCGCTCGGCCTGCCGGGGGAGCGGCTCATGCCCATCGAACCGCTGGCGGTGCCGGACGGCGTGGGCGCGGCGGAGTCCGCCGCGGTGCGGCTGTTCACCGAGCGGGCCCAGGCGCTGGTGCCCGGCATCACCCTCGACCCGCAGGAGGTCGCCCAGGTCTGCCGCACGCTCGACGGCATCCCGCTGGCCATCGAGCTGGCCGCACGGCGGCTGAGGGCGCTGTCCGTCCCGCAGATCGCCGAACGCCTCGACGACCGTTTCGCCCTGCTCGTCGGCGGGAGCCGTACCCCGCTGGGACGTCACCAGACCCTGCGCACCGCGGTCGGCTGGAGCCACGAGCTCTGCACCGCGGCTGAGCGCCTGCTCTGGGCACGCCTGTCGGTCTTCGCGGGCTGGTTCGACGCCGACGACGCGTGGGCCGTGTGCGTCGACGGGCGGCTCGCCGCGCTTCCGCTGTCCCGCCTGGTCGATAAGTCGATCCTGGTCACCGACGGATCGCGGTACCGGATGCTCGACACGATCCGTGACTACGGCAGGGAGTGGCTGTGCCGCCTGGGTGAGGAGGAGGTCATGGCGGGCCGCCACCGAGGGCACTACCTGGCGCGGGCCCGCAGGGCCGAGGCCGAGTGGTACGGCCCGCGGCAGGCGCAGTGGGCCGACTGGGCCCACAGGACGCTGCCCGACCTGGAGGCCGCCCTCGACCACGACGACGGGTTCGACCTGGTGACCGCGCTCTGGTTCGTCTGGTGCTGTCTCGGCAGGGTGCGTCTCGGCCGCCGATATCTGGACCGGGTGCTGGACAGACACGCCGATCCCGGCCCGGCCCGCACCAAGGCCCTGTGGGTTTACGCGTGGGCGGCGCTCGCCGCGGGTGACACGGCGACCGCCGCGGAGAGGGCGGGGGAGGCGTACGAGGCCGCGATGACCGAGGGCGACCTCGTAGCGGCGGGATGCGCCAGGCAGGGAGCGGCGGCGACCGCCCTCGTCCTCGGCGACCTCGACGAGGCCGCGCGCCTGGCGGCCGAGTCCGCCGGGCTGTTCGAGGAGGCGGCTCTCGGGCACCAGGCCCACATCGGGCTGCCCGTCGCCGAGACGACGCTGGCGCTGGCGCACAGTCTCAGGGGCGAGTTCGACCTGGCCGTCGAGGTGCTCGTCCGGCAGTGGGCCAGGTGCGCGGAGCGGGGCGAGTTGTGGGCGCGCTCAAACGGCGACCACGTGCGCTCATTCGCCGAGCTCGGCAGGGGGCGGATCGAGGCGGCGGAGGCCTACGCGCGTACGGCGCTGGAGGTGAAGTGGCGCCTGGGCGACCCGTTCGGCGCGGCCATGGCGATGGACCAGCTCGCCGCGACCGCCGTGGCGCGCGGTGACGGGCGGCGGGCGGCCTGCCTGCTCGGCGCGGCGTGGCGGATGTGGACGGTCTCTGACTCTCCCGGGCCCGGATCGTCCTCGTACGCGGCCCCCCGTGAGCACACGGAGCACCAGGCGAGGGCGCTGGTCGGCGACGTCGTGTACGAGCACGCGTTCGACAGGGGAATGGTCATGGATGTGGACACGACCATCGCGCGAATCCGGGATAGCGAGGGCTTCGATCACCTTTAGCATGAATGCGCACGCCGCGAGGAGACTGTGGGATGAGCGCGTTCGTCGGTAGGCGGGGCGAGGTCGCGGAGATCACGGCCCTGTTCGGACAGGTGCGGCTCGTCACCCTGTCCGGCGCCGGTGGCGTGGGCAAGACCAGGCTCGGCCTCGAACTCGCCCGGATGATCGCTCCCGACCCCGCGGTCGTTGACGTCGCCACGGTCGAGGGGCCACACGCCCTGGAGCCCGCGGTCGCGGAGGCCCTGGCCCTGTCCGCCGGGTCCTTCCTGGTGCTCGACACCTGCGAGGCGCTGGTGGACGAGGTCGCCTCGCTGGTGGGCGAGCTGCTCTCCGCCGACCCCGTGCTCCGCGTCCTGGCGATCAGCCGCCAGTCGCTCTCCGTCCCCGGTGAGCATCTGCGGGTGCTGACCGGGCTTCCCGAGCAGGACGCGCACGCCCTGCTCACCTGTCTGGGCGGCACCTGGCCTCCCGTGGCGCGCGACAGGCTGCCCGAGGTGTGCGCCAGGCTGGATGGCCTTCCCTTGGCGATCGAGCTGGCGGCCGTACGGCTGCGCACCATGTCCGTCGCGGACTTCATGGCCGGGCTCGACGACCGTTTCGGCCTCCTCGTCGATGAGGACAGGGACGGCCCGTCCCGGCATCGGGCGCTGGCCACCTGCATCGGGTGGAGCCACCAGCTCTGCACCGCCAAGGAACGGCTGTTCTGGGCGCGCGTCTCGGTGTTCGCCGGAGAGTTCGACCTGGAGGCGGCGACCTACGTTTGCCAGGACGAGACACTCGGCGCGGAGGACATGGTTGACGTGGTCGCGGGCCTGGTCGACAAGTCCGTGCTGCTGCGCAGGGAGACCTCGGCGGGAGTGCGCTTCCTGATGCTCGGCGGGACGCGCGAGTTCGGCGCGGGCTGGCTCGCGCTGCTCGGGCAGGAGCAGGAGATGCGGCTGCGCCACCATGACTTCTACCTCGGCCTCGCCCGCCGCGCGGAGGGCGAGTGGCCGGAGCGTCAGGTGCGCTGGCACCGCAGGCTGTGCGTCGAGGCGGCCAACCTCAGACTGGCGCTGGAGACGGGCCTGGAGGCCGGGACCGGACTGGAGCTGGCCGGGATGCTCTGGTTCCTGTGGGTGTGCTGCGGGATGCATGAGGAGGGGCGCAGCTACCTCGACCGGGCACTGACCCTGGACCGGCAGGCGGGACCGGCGCGGACCAGGGCGTTGTGGGTCTGCGCCTGGGTCGCCAGTGTCCAGGGAGACCTGCCGGGGGCGGAGGAGCGGCTCTCCGAGTGCCGGGCGGGCGACCCCGGTGGTTACGCGACCGCGTACGTCAACCAGCTCACCGCGCAGGTCGCGGCCCAGCGCGGTGAGGCGGCCAGCGCCGTGCTGCTCATCCAGGAGGCCCGTGATCGCCACCGCTCCGCTGGCTTCCTCTTCCCGGGCCTGCTGCCCAGCTACACCGTCGTGGCCACCTCCCTGCTGGCCGTGGGAGACGTCGACGCCGCGATCGAGGTCCTCGTCGACGGCCTGGAGCTCTGCGAGGCGTGCGAGGAGTTCTGGACTCGCTCCCACCTGTGCCACCTCCGCGCCCAGGCCGAGTGCCTGCGCGGTGACGTCGCCGCGGCGGGGGAGCACGCCCGCGAGGCCCTGCGGACCGCCCGTCTCTTCGACGACCGTACGGCCCAGGCCGCCGGGGTCGAGCTGCTCGGCGCGCTGGCCGTCGCCGAGCAGCGGATCGAGGAGGGGGTGATGTTGCTCGCGGCGGCCCGCGACGCCTGGGCGACGCTCGGCGGCGAGCACCTGCGCTCGCCCGTTCTCGCCTCGATCAGCGGCTCCGCGGTGTTCGCCGTAGAACACCGGCGATCGGGAGATCCCGTCGCGTGCGGCGGGAGGATCGACCTCGAGACGGCGGTGAGCCTCGCACTCGGGGAGGAGACAGCGGTGAGTCTCGCACCCGGGAGGAGGAAACCCTGCCCGGAGGAACGGGAAGAAGCTGACCGGCGCCCACCCGGCCTCTAGAGAGGGGTCCTCGACGCCTGTCCGGCTTCCGGGACGTCCGGTCTCTCGCATTCAACGGCCCCGGCCTGCGACCCCTTCATGCCCTACAAGAGGCCCAGCCTGCCGCGGCGTGGCCTTACCGGTCTTCCCGGCCCTTCGTGGCTTACCGCTCCGGTGTGGCCTTCCCGGCTCTCTCAGCCCTTGTCCGCCGGGTTCTCCGCGCTCTCCGCGCTCTCCGGGTTCGCCGCGTGGCTCGGGTCGGGGGACGTCAGCCATTCGTCGATCTCCTTGAGGACGTCCTTGCGGACCCCCTCCGGCGCTGCCGACGCCCTGATCGACTGGCGGGCCAGCTCGGCCAGCTCCGCGTCGCGGAAGCCGTACACGTGTCTCGCCAGCTCGTACTGCGGCAGCAGCCGCGCGCCGAACAGCAGCGGGTCGTCGGCGCCGAGCGCGATGGGCACCCCCGCCTCGAACAGCCGCCGCAGCGGCACGTCCTCGGCCCGTTCTGCGACCCCGAGCCCGACGTTGGAGGTCGGGCAGACCTCACAGGTGATCTGCCGGTCCGCGAGGCGTTCCATCAGCCGCGGTGACTCGGCCGCCCGCACCCCGTGCCCGAGCCGGTCGGCGCCCAGCACGTCAAGACACTCCGCCACGCTCTCCGCGCCGAGCAGCTCCCCGCCGTGCGGTACGGCCAGCAGCCCCGCTCGCTTGGCGAGCCTGAAGGCCCCGTCGAAGTCGCGAGCCCGTCCCCTGCGCTCGTCGTTGGACAGCCCGAACCCGACGACCCCCTGGTCCATGTGGTGCGAGGCGAGGCGGGCGAGCGTCTTGGCGTCCAAGGGATGGCGCGTCCGGTTGGCGGCGACCACGACCGCGACCCCGATGCCCGCGTGGGCGGCGGCCCCTCGCGCGGCGTCCAGCATCAGCTCCAGGGTCCGGGTGAGGCCGCCGAACCGGTGGGCGTATCCCGAGGGGTCGACCTGGATCTCCAGCCAGCGTGAGCCCTCGGCGGCCTCGTCCTGCGCGGCCTCCCGCAGCAGCCGGTAAACGTCGGACTCCCGCTGCAACACGGTCCGCGCGATGTCGTAGAGCCGCTGGAACCGGAACCAGCCGCGCTCATCGGTCGCCCGAAGCCGGGGCGGCCAGTCCTCCTCGAGGGCGTCCGGCAGGTGCAGCCCCTGCTCGCGGGCGAGCTCGATCAGGGTCGTGTGTCGCATCGAGCCGGTGAAGTGCAGATGCAGGTGAGCCTTTGGCAGGTCGGTGAGCGGGCGTGGCATTTCCATATGGTGCCGTATGCCAGGGGCTCGGCGGTCCTTCTCGCCGTCGAACCGGTGACGCCTGCCCCGGAACCGGTGAATCCGGCTCCCCTCGGCCCGGTTTCACCCCGGCCCGCGGGTGACGGGGACCCGCAGCGCGTCCGGCGGCTTCCAGCGGCTTCTGAGGGGGGGCGGATGCGCGGCCGTGGTCAGCACGGGCCTCGGGTACACCGCCGAGATGGAGCGCGTCGTCACCGGGTGGGGCACGGGATGACGATCAGGAGTGCCGTCCGGCACCCCTGATCGTCGGGCGGCCACGGGGGCCGACGGGTCCGGCTCGGCCGGTCGGCAGCCCCACTGGCTCAGCCCGTCGAGCTCAGTTCGTCTGGCTCAGGAACTTGGCCACCCGGCTGACGCCCTCGACGAGGTCCTCGTCACCGAGCGCGTAGGACAGCCGGAAGTAGCCGGGGGTGCCGAAGGCCTCGCCGGGGACGAGGGCGACCTCGGCCTCCTCGAGGATGAGCTCGGCGAGCTGGGCGGACGTCTCGGGGCGCCTGCCGCCGAAGTCCTTGCCCAGCAGCTCCTTGATCGACGGGTAGGCGTAGAACGCGCCCTTCGGCTCAGGGCAGAGCACGCCGGGGATCTCGTTCAGCATGCGAACCATGGTCTGACGGCGGCGGTCGAAGGCCTCACGCATCTTCGCCACGGCCGACAGGTCGCCGGAGACGGCGGCCAGGGCGGCGATCTGGGCGACGTTCGAGACGTTGGACGTGGCGTGCGACTGCAGGTTGGTCGCGGCCTTGACGACGTCCTTCGGGCCGATCAGCCAGCCGACCCGCCAGCCGGTCATGGCGTAGGTCTTGGCGACGCCGTTCAGCACGACGACCTTGTCGCCCAGCTCGGGGACGACGGTCGCGATGCTCGCGAACGTCGCGTCGCCGTACGTGAGGTGCTCGTAGATCTCGTCGGTGACCACCCACAGGTCGTGCTCCGCGGCCCAGCGGCCGATCGCCTCGACCTGCTCAGGCGTGTAGACCGCGCCCGTCGGGTTGGACGGGGAGACGAACAGCAGGACCTTGGTGCGCTCGGTACGGGCCGCCTCGAGCTGCTCGACGCTCGCGAGGTAGCCGGTGGTCTCGTCGGTCACCACGTCGACCTGGACGCCGCCCGCCAGCTTGATGGCCTCGGGGTAGGTGGTCCAGTAGGGGGCGACGACCAGCACCTCGTCGCCCGGGTCGAGGAGCGTGGCGAACGCCTCGTAGACGGCCTGCTTGCCGCCGTTGGTGACCAGGACCTGGGCGGCGTCGACCTGGTAGCCGGAGTCGCGCAGCGTCTTGTCCGCGATGGCCTGCTTCAGCTCGGGCAGGCCGCCGGCCGGGGTGTACTTGTGGAACCTGGGGTTCCGGCACGCCTCGATGGCGGCCTCGACGATGTAGTCGGGAGTCGGGAAGTCCGGCTCGCCCGCGCCGAAGCCGATGACCGGGCGGCCCGCCGCCTTCATGGCCTTGGCCTTGGCGTCCACGGCGAGCGTGGCGGACTCGGAGATCGCGGAGATGCGCGCTGAGATGCGAGGACGGGTCATGCCTCCATGGTTACAGACCTGTGGCGCGGTTTCCGCCCCGCGTCCGTGATCCGCGTGGATCCGCCGGCAAGCCGTACAAGCAGCAGAAAAGACCGTGACCTGGGCGATCACTAACCGGTTCGACGTAGGGGCCATTCCCCCGTAGACTCCAGCATGGTCTTACCGCCGCATGCGTGAATCGGCGGGCAGGACCGTGAGCCACGGACAAACATCGGTCCAGCCGATGTATGGTGGTTCATGTCTTAGGGCACTAGCGCAATTGGTAGCGCACCGGTCTCCAAAACCGGCGGTTGGGGGTTCGAGTCCCTCGTGCCCTGCGAGGAGCGGTCCGCGCATCAGGGCGTCTAAGCGCGCCGCAGACATGCGTTGGACTCGACAGAGCAGGTGAGGACTGTGGCGATCGACACGCGCGGCGAAACCGCAGGCAAGCCGAGCGGTGAGAAGAAGGCCAAGCGCACTTCTCCCGCCCTTTTCTACCGGCAGGTTATCGCTGAGCTGCGCAAGGTTATCTGGCCTACGCGCAAGGACCTGCTCTCCTACACCACGATCGTTCTGGTCTTCGTTCTGGTCATGGTCGGAATCGTGTCCGCGCTCGACGCGGTGCTCACCGAAGGTGTGCTGCGGATCTTCGGCGGAGCCTGAGCCGGAACCCGGCGGATCGCCCCCCGTAACTTCATCAGCCCATCGACGGAAAGAGAATGAGTCACCGTGTCCGAGTCTCCACAGCCGGCCGGCGAGTCCCGCGAAGAGCGGACTGACGCGCCGGAAGAGGTCGTCGACCTCGCGGAGGGCTCGCTCGCCGAGTCCGACGAGTTCGACGCCGAAACCGAGACCGACGAGGTCGCGGCCGACGTCGACGAGGACGAGGAAGAGGCCGACGAGTTCGAGGAGGCCGAAGAGGTCTCCGCCGGAGAGGTCGACGAGGACGGTGACGTCCTCCCCGACGTCGATCCGGTCGAAGAGTTCAAGCGCCAGCTGCGCAGTCAGTTCGGCGAGTGGTACGTCATCCACTCCTACGCGGGTTACGAGAACCGCGTGAAGTCGAACATCGAGACCCGCACGCAGTCCCTCAACATGGAGGACTACATCTTCCAGGTCGAGGTGCCCACGCACCACGTGACCGAGGTGAAGAGCGGCAAGCGTCAGCTGGTCAAGGAGCGGGTGCTCCCCGGTTACGTGCTCGTCCGGATGGAGCTCACCGACGAGTCCTGGTCCGCGGTGCGCAACACGCCCGGTGTGACCGGTTTCGTTGGCCTGTCGAACAAGCCGAGTCCGCTGAGCCTCGACGAGGTCGCCAAGCTGCTGGCCCCCGAGCCCTCGGAAGAGGTCAAGAAGTCGACCACCAAGGCCTCGGCCGCGACCGTCGACTTCGAGGTCGGCGAGTCCGTCACCGTCATGGACGGTCCCTTCGCCACCCTGCCCGCCACGGTCAGCGAGATCAGCGCCGAGTCCCAGAAGCTCAAGGTGCTCGTCTCGATCTTCGGTCGCGAGACCCCGGTCGAGCTCTCGTTCAACCAGGTCTCGAAGATCTGATCGATCACATAAACTAAGACGTTCGGTGGCCGTGTCTCGCGAAGCACGGCCTTCCGACATGCTCCCCGTGTCTGCGTGGGAGCCGCATCACCCCGATTAGGACCCGGAGAGAACCATGCCTCCTAAGAAGAAGATCGCGGCACTGGTCAAGGTCCAGCTTCCCGCTGGCCAGGCCACGCCCGCTCCGCCGGTCGGTACCGCCCTCGGTCCGCACGGCGTCAACATCATGGACTTCGTCAAGCAGTACAACGCTGCCACCGAGGCCCAGCGCGGCAACATCATCCCCGTTGAGATCACCATCTTCGAGGACCGCTCCTTCACCTTCGTCACGAAGACGCCCCCGGCGCCTGAGCTGATCAAGAAGGCCGCCGGTGTGGCCAAGGGCTCGCCCGTCCCGCAGAAGGACAAGGTCGGCAAGCTCACCAAGGAGCAGCTGCGCCAGATCGCCGAGACCAAGATGCAGGACCTCAACGCCAACGACATCGAGGCGGCCGAGAAGATCATCGCCGGCACCGCCCGGTCGATGGGCATCACGATCGCCGACTAGAAGACGCGGCGAAGCCGGGCCGGGGGCCGGTGACGTGGACGCCTGAAGACGTTCACGGGACCGGGCGGGGCCCGACAGCGACGAGCGCGACAGTGAGCGCGCCCGTCACCACAACGTCGAAGTAAGTGGAGGGGCCAGGCGCTGGCCCGCACCACGGACACTCGGATCCACAGGAGTGAGCAAGTGAAGCGCAGCAAGGGATTCCGCGCAGCAGCGGCCCAGATCAACAACGAGAACCTCTACAGCCCGGTCGAGGCGGCCAAGCTGGCCAAGGAGACCAACGTCGCCAAGTTCGACGCGACCGTCGAGGTCGCCCTGCGGCTGGGCGTCGACCCCCGCAAGGCGGACCAGATGGTGCGCGGCACCGTCAACCTCCCGCACGGCACCGGTAAGACTGCCCGGGTCCTGGTCTTCGCGACCGGCGACCGTGCCGAGGAGGCTCGCGCCGCGGGCGCCGACATCGTCGGCGCCGACGAGCTGATCGACGAGGTCGCCAAGGGCCGCCTCGACTTCGACGCCGTCGTCGCGACCCCGGACCTGATGGGCAAGGTCGGCCGTCTCGGCCGCGTGCTCGGCCCGCGTGGTCTGATGCCGAACCCCAAGACCGGCACCGTGACCCCGGCCGTCGGCAAGGCCGTCACCGACATCAAGGGCGGCAAGATCGAGTTCCGTGTCGACCGGCACGCGAACCTGCACTTCATCATCGGCAAGGTGTCGTTCGGTGAGCGTCAGCTCATCGAGAACTACGCCGCCGCCCTCGACGAGGTGCTGCGTCTCAAGCCGTCCGCGGCCAAGGGCCGTTACCTGAAGAAGGTCGTCTTCTCCACGTCCATGGGCCCGGGCATCCCGGTCGACCCGAACGTGACGCGGGCGATGACCGCGGAGCTCGACGCCTGAGGCATCCGCTAGCAGACGTTTTCTTGGGAAGGTCTCAACCGAATGGCCATTCGGTTGAGGCCTTTCTTCGTTCTTCTGGAGGACGCATGCCGTGATCTCCCGGCGTAGGGTCATAAACAAGTCCATCGGGGGACACGAAGGAGTGAAGACGAATGCGCCGATTGGCTCCCGCACTGACACTGGGAGCGGCCGTGCTGGTCGCGGTCACGGGATGTGGTGCGCAGAGCACCAGTTCCCTCGGAAACGTCAAGCTGGCCGCCGCCGAGGTGGTGCAGCAGAGCGCCCAGAGGGCTGGGGAGGTCACTTCGTACTCCGCGGACCTCGTACTTGACGCCAACGGCGACAGGGGCGCGACCAAGATCCAAGGCAGTGTGGTCTACCAGAGCAAGCCCCAGCTTGCGACCGACATCACACTGGACACGATCACCTTCGGCGGGCAGAACGTCCCCGGCGGAGCCAGGGCGATCTTCACCGGCGACACGGTCTACGTGAAGTCGGAGCTGCTCGCCAGGTTCGCCGGTGCGACCAAGCCGTGGCTCAAGGCCTCGCTCAGCGATCTTGAGGCCAAGGACCAGACGGGTGTGAAGGGCTTCCTGGACCAGGTCCAGCAGTTCGACCTGGCCGGGACGGTCAAGTTGCTCACCGCGTCGAAGGATGTCAAGGCGGTCGGCACCGAGACGGTCGGTGGGGTCGAGACGACCCACTACAGCGGCACCTTCCCGGTGGCCGAGGCCGCGCAGGTGCTCGACCCGGCCAGGCGGGAGCAGCTCCAGCAGCAGCTCTCGCAGGCCAAGAACGTGAAGTTCGACCTGTGGGCCGACGCCCAGAGCCTGCCCCGCAAGGTCACGCTCAGCGGCTCGGAGCAGCAGGAGACGTTCAACCTGACCGCGCAGTTCAAGGGCTTCAACGAGCCCGTGACGATCGTGGCCCCGCCCGCCGAGCAGGTGGGCGACCTGCCGAAGAACCCCGGTAACCCGGGCGGCGGAAACTGATATCCCGCTACGGCCCGCGGCCCGCGGTGGACTGATCCGCCGAGGGACGCGGGCCGTGGCGTTCGCCGGGGTATGTTCCCCGGACGCGCTCCGGCCCCGGCCTGCTCGTCCGCCGGGTGTCCAGCACGGCGTCTCTCGGGGCGTTTGTCGGGGCGCTGTGCTCGATTTGGCGTTTGCCCTCGACAGGGCGTACGCTGTCAACGCCGAAGACCGCCGGTCGTCGTCGGGCCTCATGGCCTGGTGACTTAAGGATCCACGTAGTGGACGGCCCGCGTAGGTGTGATGTGAGTTTTCATTTGGATTGACCTCCTTATGTGAGCCCCGTGCGCCTGCGCCCGGGGCTTGTTCGCGTTTGTGGGCTCTTACCGGCGGCACATCTGGAAGGAGGCCCATGGCGAAGGCGGAAAAGGCAACGGCTGTAGCCGAGCTGCGGAGCAACTTCGAAGGCTCCAACGCTGCCGTTCTGACCGAGTACCGCGGTCTCACCGTCGCCCAGCTCAAGCAGCTGCGCGTTTCTCTCGGTGGGAATGCGAAGTTCGCCGTGGTGAAGAACACGCTGACCAAGATCGCGGCCAACGAGGCCGGGATCAGCGAGCTCGACGACCTGCTCGCGGGTCCGTCGGCGATCGCGTTCGTCAATGGCGACGTGGTCGAGGCCGCCAAGAGTCTGCGTGACTTCGCCAAGGCCAATCCCCTCCTGATCATCAAGGGCGGTGTCGTCGACGGCAAGTCGATGAACCCGGCCGAGATCAGCAAGCTTGCCGACCTCGAGTCGCGCGAGGTCCTCCTCGCGAAGCTGGCCGGCGCTCTGAAGGCGAAGCAGGGCCACGCGGCCGCCGTCTTCAACGCGCTGCCCACCAACATGGCTCAGCTGGCCGAGGCTCTGCGCGTGAAGCGCGAAGAGGCCGGCGAGTAGGTCCGCGCAAGCGGGCGCAGGGGATTAGCGCATACGTACCGCGGTCCCAATTCTTAGTTCGTTTGATCCATACGGAGGAACCACTATGGCGAAGCTCAGCACCGACGAGCTGCTCGACGCTTTCAAGGAGATGACCCTCCTTGAGCTGTCCGACTTCGTGAAGCTCTTCGAGGAGACCTTCGACGTCAAGGCTGCCGCTCCGGTCGCCGTCGCCGCTGCCGCGGCCCCCGGTGCCGCCGCCGCCGAGGAGGTCGAGGAGCAGGACGAGTTCGACGTCGTCCTCGAGGCCGCCGGTGACAAGAAGATCCAGGTCATCAAGGAGATCCGCGCCCTGACGAGCCTGGGCCTCAAGGAGGCCAAGGACCTCGTTGACGGTGCTCCCAAGGCCGTCTTCGACGGCAAGGTCAACAAGGAGCAGGCGGAGAAGGCCAAGGCTGCCCTCGAGGCCGCCGGCGCCACCGTCACCGTCAAGTAATTCACTTGGCATAAAGCTTCATCGGAAAGAGCGGGTCCACCAGGTGCCGGTGGCCCGCTCTTTTCGCGTTTCCTGAGCCTTCGCGCGTTCTCCCGCGGTGGTGTCGTCCCCGGCGGGACGAGCGTCCCCCGGTCGGGATGCCTGCCCTGCTTCCCGTGATTTGCGGCACTCTGGGTGATTTGTCGCTATAGCGCGCTATGAGCCACGTTGAGGCTGGTATGGCGTGCAGGGGTGGTTAAGTCCCCAATCGAGGTGCGCGGCCTCGTGGAGCCGCCCTGGAGGCGTGGAGCCGCTTCTCGCCTGAAACCGTGAGGAGGGGGCGACGACCCGGCGGATCGGTGGCGGATGGCCGTACGAACTGCGAGATCGGTGGTCCGGGCCGGGCCGTGCCGCGAGATCGGCGGCCAGAGTCTGAGAGGCCCATCCTCGACGCTGAGGGACAACTCTGGGAGAGGTCGGCAAAGCCCTCCATGACGATCCGTTTCGCGGGTTATGATCCGGCGATCGGGGAGCTTTCGGTCTGGATGGCCGGCGCCACGTGGTCGCCGGTCCATGTGCCGGTGGACCTGCGATGGGAGAGAGCGCATGGCGGTGAACGCTGCTCGGCGGGCTCACCCGCTGAAGATCGCCGGGCTGGTGCTGGGCCTGATGATCGTGGCGTTGCTTGGCACCGCCTTCTGGCTGTGCGAGGCCCTGGCTGATGCTCAGGCGGCGGCCGACGACCGCGAGGCGGCGATGCGGGCCGCCGGGACGCACGCCCTGGATCTGCTCTCGGTCGGACACAAGACCGTTGACGCGGATATCCGCCGGATTCTGGACACATCGACCGGCGAGGCGAAGGCTGAGTACGCCAGGACCGTTACAACGCTCAAGGAGACCACCGTCAAGAACAAGGTCCTCCAGACGGGAGCGCTGCGCGCCTCCGGGCTCGTCTCGCTGAAGGGGAGAATCGCCAAGGTGATGGTGGTCGGAGACGCCGTGATCCGCTGGGAGGGGAGCAAGCAGATCCCGCAGGAGCGGTTCTACCAGTGGAACATGGAAGTGACCAAGGTCGGGACCGCCTGGCTCGTGTCGAAGGCGGAGCTGGTCCTTTGACATCCTCCCGGCCCCGAAGGACCGGGATTCCCGGCCGAAACCGGGTGGTTCGCGGTTCACAGCCCCGCCCAACGGCTGGAGGGCTCCCCGCGCTGCCACCCCATGCCCTGGGGCGGTCACGCAACGCCGGCTTGGTTATCGCCGACTCACTCACCGCAACAAGCCCCGCAGAGAAAGTCCGGAGAACACCATGAGGGACCGTTCCGCACCTCCTCCCCGCTCTGAAGGACGGGGCGTCCATGTTGGGGGAACGTGGTGACGCGCGTCTCCCTGCTGCTGGTCGGGGTGCTGACGGCCGTCACGCTCTCGCTCGCCGCCGTGGTGTGGATCATGTTCGCGGACCTGAGCCGGTTGCGCTCGGATGAGGCCGCGGGGCAGGAGGCGCTCGCGACCGCCCGCTCCGTCGCCGCCGACATGTTGTCCTACGACTACCGCACTATCGAACAGGATTTCGCAAGGGCGCGGGGATACACCACGGGCAACCTCAGCCAGTACTACCGGCAGCTCACCACGACCCTGGTGCCGACCGCCAGGAAACAGCGCACCGTCCAGCAGGCGACGGTGGCAGGGGCCGGGGTCGAGTCGGCGCAGGCCGATCGGGTCGAGGTGCTGCTGTTCGTGAACATGAACACGGTGAGAACCCTCCCGGGGGACAAGGAGCCCCGGCGGCAGATCAGGCAGAACCGGGCCCGTCTGGTCATGGTCAAACAGGACTCCCACTGGCTCGTCTCCGAACTGTCCACACTCCTCGGAAACCCCCCACCGAACTGAACTCGCCTCCAGGCCGGAACTCCTCGGAAACCCCCGCCGGGCTGAGCACTCCTCCCGGCGTGGCGCTTCATTCAATTGTTATCAAAGCCTGTGTTTGGGGTTGGTTTTGTCCCGGGTACATCATCCATGGCAGCGTCGATCGTCAGTCCGTCATCGGCTGGCGTTCGATTCGCCGCGTGACGGAGCGTTAGCCACCCCAGGTCGCGGGTATCGTCTTGGATCCAATGGTTGCGCAGGTCACATGATGGGCAAACTCCCAGCGTCTCGGCTGTTCCTTGGCTGAAATGTCGGCTCGCGGGCTTGACGTTTCGGCTCTGACGGGCGATGCTGCGACCAACGTGGAGCGTGCAGCGAGAGTGGAGTGGACAGGTGTATGCCGTTCGGCTACACTGCCCCTTTGCGCTGCCCTTTGACGACCCGCTTCTTTTGGTGCTCTGATGCATGGTCGTCTGGCGTGCGTGTAGTCAGTCCGCCGCGAGCCCTCGGAAGGACATCTGTTGGCAGCCTCGCGCAACGCCTCCGCCGTACCCGCTGGTCCCCGTCGTGTGTCTTTCGCACGAATTCAGGAGCCGCTCGAA
>NZ_JBFBCE010000028.1:0-113314 GCF_040689595.1 Streptosporangium sp. NPDC051023
CGGCCTGGTACGGGCGCGACCTGCTGGTGGCGGACCGGTGGCTGCCCTCCTCCAGGCTGTGCTCGGCCTGCGGGGTACTGCAAGACACGATGCCGCTCGGCGTCCGGGACTGGGTGTGCGCCTGCGGCGCGGTCCATGACCGGGACGTGAACGCCGCCAAGAACATCCTGGCCGCCGGGCTGGCGGACAGGTGAAACGCCTGCGGAGCTGGTGTAAGACCTCAACGAGAGTCCTCTCGGGCGGGCGACCGGCGATGAAACAGGAACCCTCACGGGCGACCGTGGGAATCCCCCTCGTTCACGAGGGGGAGGATGTCAACGTGGCGTCTCACCCGGCCTGCCGGAAACTGTCACGCTCTGGCCGCGGAACTCCGCGATGACCGCACCGCCGGGGCGTCGCACGGTCACGTCGTAGACGCCGTTCCTGCCGTACCGGACGCGTTCCACCGCCTCGGCCACCAGCTCGTCCCCGGCCGCGGCCGGGCGCAGGAACGTCACCTGCGCGCTCTGCGCCAGCGTGACCGGCCCGTAGGCGTTGCAGGCGTACGCGAACGCGGCGTCGGCGAGGAGGAACAGATATCCGCCGTGGGCGATGCCGTGCCCGTTCAGCATGTCCCCGGAGACGCGCATCCGCAGCCGTGCCCGCCCCGCGGCGACCTCCTCCAGGGCGATGCCGAGCGACCGGCAGGCCGTGTCCCGCGCGTACATGGCCTGGGCCAGGTCCGTCTCCGTGCTCATGTCGCGGCTCATGTCGCCGCCCCGCTCCGCTCCGGGCCCGCGATCCAGCTCCTGGCCAGAGACTGAACGGCAGAACCGTCCCGGTCGGTGAGTTTGCTCGCCAGGTACTCGCTCACCCAGGCGCTGGTGGGGATCCGGAACGGCGGCTCCGCCGCGGTCAGCGCCCGCACCACCACGTCGGCCACGTCCCACGCCGGCTGGCCCGCTCTCTCCCAGCCCTGGCCGCGCACCCAGTCGACGTAGTCGGTGAACGTCCCGGCGTACGGCCCCGAGGCCGCCCGGATGGTCTCCCGGTTGACGTCGGGGAAGACGCCGAACCGGGTGCCCGGCACGAAGCCGGGCACGACCACGCTGACTCTCACCCCGTGCTCGGCCGCGACCGGGGCCAGGCTCTCCATGAACCCCTCGACGGCGAACTTCGCCGCCGCGTACGCCTCGTTGAAGGGCTGGCCGACGACGCCGTGCACGCTGCCGATGGTCAGCAGACGGCCCCGGCCCGCGCGCAGCAGCGGCATCGCGGCCCGGCTCACGGCGACGACCCCGAAGAAGTTCACCTCCAGGTTGGCCCGCAGGGCCTCCATGGTCGACATCTCCATCGTGGGGTCGAAGTTGGAGACGCCGGCGTTGTTGACCACCGCGTCCAGCCGCCCGTAGGTGTCCCGCACGCCCTCGACACACGAGGTGACGGACTCGGCGTCGGTGACGTCGAGGCGGCGGACGTCCAGCGTGACCCCGGCGCGGTCCGCCTCCTCGCGCAGCGCGTGCGACCGCTCCGGGTCGCGCATCGTCGCCACCGTGGTGAACCCGGCCCTCGCCGCGGTGACCGCGGTCGCCAGGCCGATGCCCGACGACGTCCCCGTGATCAGAACCGTCCGCTGCCGCGTCGTCATGGCGTGCTCCCCGAGAGCATCGGCTCCTCCTGTCGTTTCTCCCGGTCGAGCAGCGGCTGGACCCCCAGCGCGGGCAGGAACGAGAACGCGGCCAGCAGGGTGCCGCCGACCATGACCGACCGGGCCGCGTCGAGCACGCCCAGACCGTCGGTCAGCAGGGTGACCGCCGTGCCGCCGACGAGGGCGGCCAGCGGGATCACCCCCCACGTCGCGGTGCGGAACGCCGCGTGCGTCACGCCCTGGTTGTCGGCCGTCATCCGCGACTGGCGGATCGGGGCGCTGCAGACGTTGATGCACGCCATGAAGAAGCCGTAGCACCCGAACGTCACGCCGATCACGGGCGCGGCGGGCAGCGCAGGCGCGGCGAGGATGCCCAGGCCGACCAGGCAGTGCAGCAGGAGCGCCCAGGCCAGGGTCCGGCCGAGGCCGAGACGGTCGCCGATCTTGGGTGCGACGAGCGCGCCGAGCACCGCGCCGACCGCCGCCACCGACATCGCCGCCCCGAACACGCCCACCGAGACGCCCAGGCCCTGGTAGGCCAGCACCGGCAGGACCGTGACGAAGATGGGGCCGCCCGAGTTCAGGGTCACGGCGGCCACGACCACCCGGCGCAGGACCGGGTCGGCCCAGTTCAGCCGGAACCCCAGGGTCAGCCGCGACCACACCGACCCCTGCTGGACCGTTCTGTTCCCCAGGGGCCGCATGGAGCGGAAGCACGCGGCGGAGACCAGGTAGCTGGCCGCGTCGACGAGCAGCGCGGCCACCCCGAGCGCGTGGTACAGGCCCGCGGCGATCGACGGCCCGGCCACCTCGGAGACCGTTCTGCTGCCTTCAAGGCGCGAGTACGCCCGGACCAGCCGGTCCTCGGGCACCGTGGTGGGCACGGCGACGAGATAGCCGACGTTGAAGAAGATCGTCGCTCCGCTGACCAGGGCCACACAGACGAACAGCACCGGCGTCGACAGCACGCCGTACCAGTAGGTAACGGGAATGGCCACGACCGCCGCCAGCCGTATGAGGTCGCACGCCAGTAGGGTCAGGCGCTTGTCCCACCGGTCGACCAGCACGCCGGCGATCGGCCCCAGCAGGGGGATGCCGAGGTACTGGGCCATGGCCACGACGCCGACCTCGAACGCCGAGGCGTGCAGTGCGAAGATCATCAGGGTGGGCACGACGAACACCGTGATCCGGTCCCCGAAGAGGCTCACCGTCTGACCGCCCCAGAACAGGTTGAACTCCCGGCCCAGGGACCTGGGGGACTTCATGCCTCTTCCCGTACGACGAAGGTGGCGGTCTTGCCGGTGCGCTCGTTGCTGACCAGCGCGTCGACGGCCGTCACCCGGAACGACTGCGGGTCGTGCTGGAACGCCGTGCTGATCGTGAACGTCGAGGACATGAGGTCCCCGCGCAGCCGCTCGGCCAGGTCCGGCGGCGCGTCCTGATCGGTCAGCAGCAGCACGTCCACCGTGGAGACCCGGCTTCGCTGCTCCGTGATCAGGATCTGCGCTCGTGAGACGCCGGGCTCCCGTTCGACCTGCGCGACGATGTCGTCCACGTGCAGCCCAAGCCCGCGCACCTGCACCACCGAGTCCCGGCGGCCCAGGATGCGCAGCGCCCTGTCCTGTCGGCCGCAGTCGCACGTCACGAACCGGCCCGCGTCGCCGGTCCGGTACCGCAACACCGGGTTGAGCGTGTCCGGGTTGAGGGTGGTGAAGTCCAGCAGCTCGTCCGCGTCCACATGCACCAGCTGCTCGGGGAGCGTGTGGAAGACGTCCGGCGGGCACTGCGGGGTGTTGGTGCCGACGACCCAGGTCTCCGTGCTCCCGAACATGCCCCAGCGGCGCGCGTCCGGCGCCACCGCGGCGATGTCCTCGTCGAGCTGCGAGTGCCAGGCCTCTCCGAGCCAGAGCACTTTGCGCAGCGCGGGAAGGCGTATCCCGGCCGCTCTCGCGTGCGCGAACCACAGCCGCAGCACGCTCGGTGTGCCGCCGAACGCGGTCACGCCCCGGGCGGCGAAGAAGGCCAGCCAGTCGCCGTACTCCTCCCTGGTGACCGAGCCCAGCGCGATGACCTCGCAGCCGGACAGGTCGGCGAAGGCGCCGGCCAGGAAGTGGGCGCCCCACATGCGGCCCGCGCCCCACCCGTTGACGAAGACGTCGTCCCGCTCAAGCGGGCGCCACTGCTCGTAAACGCCGTCCATGTAGAACCCGGTGGGGGCGTGGCCGACCTTGGGCGCGCCGGTGCTGCCGCCGCTCTGGAAGAGCCAGGTCGCGCCGCGCTCCGCCTTCGGCCTCAGGTGCGCGAGGGCCGCGTTCAGGTCGTCCTTCACCAGCGTCGGAAGCGCGGCGATGTCCTCCAGCGTGAGCGCCTTCTCGTGGCCCGCGTACCGCGGCGCGAGCTCGGGCACACTCTTCAGCCGTTCCAGCGTCCGCTGTGAGACGCTCAGGCGCGGCTCGGCGGCCTCGGGCGGCAGCGAAAACGATTCGGTCATGTCGTCACCGGCTCTCGAAGGTCGGGGCGGCGGCGCCTGTCGTCAGCCACCGGGTGTGGGCGTCCCGGTAGGCCGTCCAGCGCGCCCGGGTGATGTCCCGCTGGAGCGCCCGGTCCGGATCGCCGAAGTCCGGGGCGATCACGCCGTCGGGTTCGAGCTCGGAGAACCAGAAGCGCTCGCCGTCGAACAGGAAGTCGACGCAGAAGAACGGGATGGGCAGCTTCCGGTAGAAGTACGCCGTCGCCTCCGCCAGCTCGGGAGGGACGGGCGAGAAGTCCATCGTGCCGCCCCGGCTGGCGTTGGCGACCGGCGAACCGGCCTCGGGGGTCCGCTTCAGGACGGCGTACGGCTTGCCGTCGACGACGTAGACCCGGTAGTCGATCGTGCCGTCGCCCAGGTAGGGCTGGATCACGAGGGTGGTGTCGCCGCCCTGCGCCAGGCTGGCCATGCCCCGGATCTCCTCGGCGCCGCGGGCCAGGTTGACCCCGCCACCGCCGCACCATCCGGAGGGCTTGACGATGGCCGGGTAGGTCAGATTCTCCAGCGCCACCTCGTACAGGTGCTTGCCCACGTCCCGGCCGGTGCCGACACGCAGCGTGGGGATCGGGGGAATGGGCGAGTCGTCCAGGTAGAGGACCGTGGCCAGCTTGTCGTTGGCGACGGACGACAGGCCCGGCGGGAACGGCAGGTAGAAACCCGCCTGCTCCAGCACGGCGTACAGGGTGTACTGGTTGAACACGTCCATGGACTGGTACGGCAGCGAGTACAGCGCGGTGATGAAGAGCGTGTCCTCCGGGGTGACGAGCTCGTCGTCCACGTAGACGCGCGGCTTGCCGGGCTCCAGGCCGTCGACCGTCACCGCGTCCGGCGAGTGCCTGGTCCAGCTCAGGCCGAGTTCCGCGGCCACGTCGGCGTACATGTCCCAGAAGTAGTGGCGCCACATCGCGCCCGTCCGGGTCGACTCCCGGTCGGGAAAGATCCAGCACATGCGGCGCAGCGTGCTCGTGGCGGCGGGGGGCGTGGGGGTCGCCGGGGTCGTCGAGGTCATGGCCGTCCCTCTCCGTCGGTCCACCAGCGGCGGCCCGACTCGGGCAAGGTGTCGATCGGGTCGTAGAAGGGGAACCGGCGGTCCTGACCGGCGGACTCGTCTCGCTCCAGCCCGATCCCGTGGTTCCTGGTCCAGTAGGAGATGCCGCGTTCCCGGTCGTACTCGACCACCTGGTGCACCCAGCGCTTGCCGGCGTACGGCACGTCGCACACGATCCGCGGCGTCGCGTAGCCGGGCAGGTAGCCCATGATGGCCTCCTGCAGCCGCTGCGCCCGGTGGACCGGGATCCGCCAGTGCTCCGCGTTGGGGATCATGTCGCAGAGGTAGAAGTAGTACGGCAGGATGCCGGCCTCGCCCTGCAGGGCGAAACACAGGTCCAGCAGGTCGGCCGGGGTGGTGTTCACCCCTCGCAGGAGCACGCCCTGGTTGCGCACGTCCCGCACCCCCGCGTCCAGCAGGGCACGGGTGGCCTCGGCCACCAGCGGCGTCACCGACCGCACGTGGTTGGCGTGGGTGTGCACGGCCAGGTTCACCCCGCGGCGGCGGGCGACGGCGGCCACCCGGCCCATCCCCTCGACCACGCCGGGCTGCAGCCAGTGCTGAGGCAGGCCGACCAGCGCCTTGGTCGCCAGGCGGATGTCCCGCACGGACTCCAGGTCCAGCAGCCGCAGCAGGAACCTCTCCAGCCGGGCCCAGGGCACGTTGGCCACGTCGCCGCCGGAGACCACCACGTCCCGCACGCCGGGCGTGCGCTTCAGGTAGTCCAGCATCAGCTCCTGCCGGTCCACCGGCTTGAGGGCGAGCCTGGCCTTGACGATCTGCGGCGTCGAGGTGCCGACCAGGTCCATCCGGGTGCAGTGGCCGCAGTACTGCGGACAGGTGGACAACAGCTCGGCCAGCACCTTGGTCGGGTAGCGGTGGGTCAGCCCCTCGACCACCCACATCTCCGCCTCGTGCAGCGAATCACGTTGCGCGAGCGGGTGGCTCGGCCAGTCGGGGTGGCGGTCCGAGCGCACCGGCAGCATGTAGCGGCGGACCGGGTCCGCCAGGAACGCCTCGGTGAAGGAGGCCGGGTCGCCCTCGGCGTACGGCGCCATCACGTTGAGCATCTGCGGCGGGATCAGCGTGGACATGGTCGCGAACCGCTCGACGTCGGCGGCCAGGTCGGCGTAGAAGGACTCCTGGAGCAGGTCGCCGACCACCGCGCGCAGCTGCCCGGCGTTCTTCACGCAGTGGGCGCGCTGCCAGCGGGCATCGCGCCACTGCGCGTCACTGACGTCGCGCCAGCCCGGCAGCCGCCGCCAGTCCGGTTCCACGAGCGGCCGGCGCGCATAGGTGTACGGCCCGCGGGAGGCGTCGGCGTTCATCCGGCGGCTCATCCGGTGAACAGCGCCGCGTGCCGGGTGCGTAGCTCACGCTTGAGCACCTTGCCGGTCGGGCCGAGCGGGAAGTCCTCGCCGGTCCGCGCGATGACCACCGTGGCGAGCGGGGCGAGGCCCGCGTCGGCGAGGGCCTTGTTCGCCTTCTCTCGCACGTCGTCGGCGGTGACGTTCGCGATGTCGGCCTGCGGCCGTACCACGGCGATCGGGCGCTGCCCCTCACCGGCCTTCCCTGGCACGCCGACGACCGAGCAGTCCTGGACGAGGTCGGCGCAGTCAGCGATGAGGACCTCCTCGATGGGCAGGCTGTAGACCGGCCCCGCAGCGGTGTCGATGACATCCATGGTCCGGTCGAGGTGGTAGAAGTTGCCCTCGCCGTCCCTGCGGGCCACGTCGCCGGTGAGCCAGTAGCCGTTGAGCTCGAAGCTGCTCGTCAGTCTCGGGTCGTTCCAGTAGCCCGGCGTGCGGGAGGGGGTGATCACCGCCAGCAGGCCCACGGTGCCGTCGGGCACCTCCTCGCCGTTCTCGTCCAGCACCGCGGCCTTGATCACCGCCTCCTGCGCCTTGCCGACGCAACGGTCGTCGCGCGGCGTCTCCGGGGTGGTCACCTGGCCGAAGAGCGCCATCCCCATCTCCGAGGAGCCCAGGCCGTCGATGAACTGGGAGCCCGGCAGCGGTTCGCCGGCGGCGGCGCCGCTCGGGAGCAGCCACGACTTGATCAGACCGGCGGGCCGCTCGCCGAGCCGGACCAGCCTCCTGACGTGCCCGTAGTGCGCGCTGTCTCCGGTGTTGAACCAGGAGTGCACCCTCGCCGCGCCCTTGACCGGCAGCTCCCCGGTGGCGAGCTCGACGAACGTCCGCGGGAACGAGGCCACCATGGTCGGCTGGAACGCCTCCATGACCGGTTCCACGACCGCGCGCCGCCAGTCCGCCATGACCACGGTCGGCAGTCCGAGCAGCACCGCGGTGAGGAAGTAGCTGAGCCCACCGGCGTGGGTGTGCGGCATGAGCGACATCAACCTGTCGTACGGCTCGGCCGGGAAACGCAGCATCCGCGGCTGCTTGCCGTCCCAGAACTGCCGGTGGCCGAGCATCGTCGACTTGGGCGTGCCGGTGGTGCCCGACGAGTGGATCAGCGCCACGACGTCGTCCGGCGCGTGCCGGTAGGGGTACTCGGCGGGAAGCGGGACGGAGCCGGCGTCGTGGGCCCGGACTTCGGCGGCCAGGGCGATGAACCGGGGCCTGCTCTGCGGGTTGTTGCGGTAGGCCAGCTGCAGCCGGGTCGAGTCGTCGGCGACGATGCCGACGGCGCCCACGTGGTCGAGGTAGCGGACCATGACGTCGGGCCGCATCGCGTCGTTGATCATCGCCGGGATGGCGCCGAGCGCGGTGAGCGCCAGGAAGTGGAGCAGGGGTTCGAGCCCCTCGCCCACCACGATCCCCACCGGCTCGCCCGGCCGTACGCCGTTGGCCCAATACCACGTGGCGTACCGGTCCCGCAGCGCCGCGAGGTCGGTCAGGCTGTGGCCGCGCAGCACCACCTGGCCACGGTGGTCGTTGTGGTGGCTGTAGACGAACGGCACCGCCCGGTTGGGGTTGGCCGCCAGGGCGTGATCCAGGAAGTTGCCCGCGCCGAGCTCCGGCTCGGTCATCAGCCGCCGCCGGACGGACAGCGGTGCGATCGACGTGATGTCAGACATGGATGTCCCTTCGTTCGTGCGTTGTGATGATCTCCGTGGTGATCTCTGTGGTGATCTCTGCGGCCACCCGGTGTCCCGACCGGATGGCGCCCTCCATCAGGCCGAAGAACTCCGTGCTCGTCTCGGTGCCGGCCCAGTGCACCCGCCGGTGCGGGGTCACCAGATGCGGGCCGAGCCGCAGCCAGTCACCCGGTCCGAAGAGCGCCGCGTAACACCCCCGGCTGTAGTCCTCGTTGACCCAGTCGGTGGCGTGGAACCCGATCGGCTGCGGCAGCCCCGGGAACAGCCGCGCGGCCTGGGCGACCGCCCGCTCGCGCTGCTCCTCGGCGGACAGCTCCGCGAACCGGTGCGCCTCCCCGCCGGTCACGAACCCGGTCAGCACGCCCACGGCACCGTCCGCGGGCGAGTCGTCCACCGTGGACAGCAGGGGGCCCCGCGCGTTGACCGACCAGCCGGACAGACCGTGCTCCCGCCAGGCGGGCGTCGGGTAGACCAGGTGCACCTTCACCGCGCAGCCGGGCGCCGTGCGCTCACCGGAGCGGGGCACCGGCAGCCCGGGCCGGTAGTCGATCGCGTCGGCGAGCGTCGGCGGCACCGCGACCACGACGGCGCCGGCCCGCAGCGATGCGGTCGCGGTCACCACGGTCACGCCGTCGTCGTCCTGATGGATCGCGCGCACCGGCTCGCCGAGGCGTACCCGCTCGCCCAGCCCGGCGGCCAGCCTCTGGCACAGCAGGTGCGCGCCGCCGTCGATCCGGTCCTCCTGCGCGCCGCCCGCGAACGCGTTCAGGTAGCGGACCCCGCCGCCGGAGCGGAGGTAGAACGCCATGTGCAGGACGGACACGTCCGCCGGGTCGGCGGCCATCATCTCCCCGAGGAACAGCGGGAAGAACAGCCGCGCGTCCGGATGACGCAGGTGCTCGGCCGCCCATTCGGCCGCGGTCCGCGTGTCCAGCAGGGCGGCGTCCGCGGACAGCCAGGGGGCATCCGCGCGCAGGGCCCCGGTCAGCTCGTCCAGCGCGTCGAACATCTCGCCCAGCGCGACCGCGGACAGCGGCGGGAACCGGCCGGGCCTGGTCTGGTCCCCGGTCTGGGTACTGCCGAGCGCGAACCGGCTGTCGCCGGTCATGGTGGTCGGCGTGGTCTTCAGATCCAGCTCGGCCATCAGGGCGGTCAACGCGGTGTGCCGGCCGCCCAGATACGCCGCGCCCGCGTCCACCCAGGTGCCGGGCGCGACCTCGATGCCGTGGGTACGGCCCCCGACCCGGTCACGCGCCTCGAGCACGGTGACCTCGACGCCGCGCGCCGCCAGGTCGGCGGCGGCGGTGAGCCCCGCCAGGCCCGCTCCCACCACGACGACGCTCATGCCATGCTCGCGATCTTCTTGGAGAGGGCGTTCGGGGTCGGCGCGTCCAGGAAGTCGTCGAAACCCAGCTCAACGCCGTAGGTACGCGCGATCGCGCTCAGGACGCGGGTGGCGAGCAGCGAATCCCCGCCCATGACAAAGAAGTCAGAATCGGCCCTTACTTCGGCGTTTTCCAGCACGCGCCGAAAGATGTCTGACACGGCGTCTGTATTCATGGAACGATCCCCTTTCATGCGGTGGCGGATGCGTATCGCTGATGCGAACCCGCCCGGTCGACTTTTCCGCTGGCCGTGTAGACGAGCTCGGGCACAACGGTGATTCGGCTGGGTACGAGATGACTCGGGACGCGGTCGCGCAGATAGTCCAGGACGTCTCCGGCCAGCGTCGCGACGGCGGTGGACGAGCGGGGCACGATGTAGGCCGCGAGCGTCGTGTGGTCGGCGACGGCGGCGCCCGTGACCGCCACGGCGCCCACGCGTGGATGAGCGGAGATCTGGGCCTCGACCTCGGCTGGATCCACCCGGATGCCGCGCACCTTGAGCTCGTGGTCGAGCCGGCCCTCGTGGACGAGCGTGCCGTCGGAGGCCTGGCTGACCCGGTCGCCGGTGCGGAAGTAACGCTCGGGACCGGCTCCGAGATCCATCTCGACGAACCGTTCCGCGGTCGCGTCCGGCCTTCCCCGGTACCCCAGCGCCAGCGACGGGCCGCCGACGAGCAGCTCGCCCTCCTCGCTGAGGTGCTGCCGGACATGGGGCAGCGGGCGTCCGATCGGCACCCGTTCCCCCGCGGCCCAGGGCGCCGCCCGGCCTGCGGCGAGCGGGCCGTGCAGGTCGACGGCGTGGGTGATGAGCGTGGTCTCGGTGCACCCGTAGGTGTTGACCAGGCGGATCGCCTCGGTGCCGAGCGCGCACCAGTCCGCCAGCCGTACGGGGCTCACCGCCTCCCCGCCGACGATGACCGTCCGTACGGACGCGGGCAGCGCGGCCCGTTCCTCCACCAGGTGGCGCACCAGTTCGTGCCAGAACGCCGAGGGGAGGTCCAGCACGGTGATCCGCTCGGCGTCGATCATTCGCAGCATCCGCTGGAAGGAGCCCGAATAGGCGTGGTCGTGGAAGACCAGCGCCGCCCCCACGGTGAGCGTGGGCAGGATCTCCTCGAAGCAGGTGTCCCAGTTCAGCGACGCGAACTGCAGCACGCGGTCGGCGGTGGTGAGGCCGAACAGGTCCCGCAGCGCGCCGACCACGGTCGAGATGGCGCCACGCGGGGTCACCACGGGCTTCGGCTCACCGGTCGAGCCTGAGGTGAACAGGATGTAGGCCGGATCGTCCGCGGCGACGAGCGCCGCGTCCGCCCTGCCCCGCCCGGCCGTCCGCGCGGCTTCCGCCTGGCCGGGGAGGTCGATCGCGCGCACTCCCGGCGGTGCGGGCGCGCCCGGTTCCGCGGCGACCATCAGGCGGCATCCGCTCGCCGACATCAGCGCCCGCTGCCTCGGCTCCGGGTACGCCGGATCGATGGCGCAGTACGTGCCACCGGCCGCCAGCGTGCCGAGCAGCCCGGCGACGGTGGCCGCCGACCGCGACGTGACCACCCCGACCACCCCGGGGTCCGGGCCGAGCCGCCGAGCCGTCACACGCACCCACGCGTCGAGTTCGGCGTAGGTGAGGACCTTGCCGTTGTGCGTCACAGCCGGCCGATCCGGGTGCCGGCCGGCCGTGTCGGCAAACGCTCTCATCACGTCGTGGTGCAGATGGGACACGATTGCCCCTTCCTGAAGAGAATGCCAAATGGCAATTTGTTGTGAAATTGGGGGAGATCGCGTTCATGCTGTCGAGAGGTGCTGGATGTGGGCTTGTTACTGCCTGGATTTCGGCTGGACTGCATTTCGTAGCTCTCGTATGGCTGCCTGTGACAACGACGTGACAGACGGAGAGCGAAATGTCAGACGAATGTCTGGAGCACGTTCTGAAAGTCGGACTTCTTGGAGCGGTCCAGGCATGGTGCGAGTGCCAGGAGATCCCGCTCGGACCACCACGGCAGCGGGCGGTGCTGGCGCTGCTGGCCCTGGAGGCGGGCCGGACCGTGTCGATGGAGCGGTTGATCGAGGGGCTGTGGGGGGAGGGGGCTCCTGCGGGCGCGCGGGGCCTGGTGCAGGGGTACGTGTCACGGCTGCGGCCCGCCCTGGCCAGGGTCGGCGTCACGATCGCGCGCAGCCCGCAGGGCTACCTGCTCGAGCTCGCGGCCGAGCAGGTGGATCTGCACGAGTTTCGAACGTCGGTCACCCGGTCGCGAGCCATGAAGACGGACGAGGCGCAGGCCGCCGGGCTGCGATGCGCGATGACGTTGTGGCGAGGCGAGCCGCTGACGGGCATCTCCGGCGGGGAGCTGCTGGACCGGCTGCGGGAGACCCTCAGGGAGGAACGGCTCTCGGTCACCGAGGAGTGCCTGAACGCTGAGACGCGGGCGGGTCGTGACGCGGTGCTGATTCCTGAGCTGATAGCGCTCGTGGCGGACCACCCCTTCAGGGAGAGGCTGGTGGGATTACTCATGCTGGCGTTATGCCGGGCCGGTCGCCGGGTGGACGCCTTGAAGCGGTACGAACACACCCGCCGCCGGTTCATCGACGAGCTGGGACTGGAGCCCGGTCCCGAGCTGCGGCAGCTGCATCAGCGGATCCTCCGCGGCTCCGTCTGCGCGGTCAGGCCGCCCGGCTTCTCCGCCTCGGCGGTGCCCGCGCAGCTGCCGCCGGAGCCGGGGCAGTTCACCGGGCGCACGAATGAGCTGAGCACGCTGGACGCGGTCGCGAACCGCGGCGAAACGGTGGCGATCTCCGTGGTGACCGGGGCGGGCGGGGTCGGGAAGACGGCCCTGGCCGTGCACTGGGGGCACCGGATCCGCCCCCGGTATCCCGACGGACAGCTCTACATCAACCTGCACGGTCACTCGCCGGAGCGGCCGCTGCGTCCGATCGAGGCGCTCGGGCGGTTCCTGCGCGCGCTCGGCGTACCGGCGGAACGGGTGCCGGACACGGTTGAGGAGGCCAGCGCGGCGTACCGGAGCCTGCTCGCCGACAGGGAGGTCCTGGTGGTGCTGGACAACGCGGGCAGCGTGGACCAGGTCCGTCCACTCCTGCCGGGCGGCCGACGCTGCGCGACCGTGATCACCAGCCGGGACCACCTGGCCGGCCTCGTCGCCCGGGACGGCGCGGTCCCGGTCCCGCTCGGCGTGCTGGCCTCGGGCGAGGCGGTCGCCCTGTTCGGCAAGCTCCTCGGCGACGAGCGCCTGTTCGCCGAGCCGGACGTCGCCCTGGAGCTGGCCAGGGCCTGCGGCTACCTGCCCCTGGCGCTGCGCATCGCGGCCGCCGACATCGCCGGCAGGCCCGGCGGGGACATGGCCGGTCAGGTGCGCAGGCTCACCGACAGCAGGTTGTCCGTACTGTCCGTCAACGGAGACGCGCACGCGGCGATGCGCGGCACGTTCGACATGTCCTACCACCGTCTGGACCCGCCGTCACAGCGCCTGTTCCGGCTGCTCGGTCTCATCCCCGGGCCCACGTTCACCCCCGAAGCCGCCGCCGCCCTGGCCGGAACCACCCCCGGCGAGACCGATCGCCTGCTGTGCCAGCTCGCCGCCGCGCACCTCGTCGAGGAAAGCGAGCAGGGCCGCTACACCTTCCACGATCTGATCCGGGAGTACGCGCTCGAGCGCGCCTGGGCGGAGGAGCCGGAACCCGACCGCGCCCGTGCGCTGGACGCGCTCCTGGCCTGGTACCTGCGGGTCCTGCGGGACGTCGGGGACGCCCCCTGCCCGCACGTGCCGCGCGCCCGCGGTCACAGCGGATAGCGCTGCTCTGCCGATCACCCCCGGAACGCGGTGAGGGCACCTCTCCTTCAAGAGGTGCCCTCACCGGCCAGGCGGACCCGCTCCCACCTCAGCCGCTTCGCCGCCTCGACGCCTGGCATCGCCGGCCATCCCGGAGCCGACTCCCCCGCAGGAGGCCGTTACTTCCGGTTCGGTGCTCTATTTCTTCTTGAGGACGGTCGTCAACTCGGCCGCGAGATCAGGCATCCCATGCCGGCGAGCGGTGTTGATCACCATGCGTAGGTCAGTCGAGACGCGTGTCGACTGAATGTCAGCGGCTTTCGCGGCGGCTTGGCGCGCTTTCCCCTCTCCCTGGTCACGCGCTCCGGCGCGGATATCGAGAACGGCGAGCCGGGTCAGGCAGCGTAATCCTGTGCGCGTGCGCCCAGCGTCCAGCTTCTTCACCGCGGCTGTCAGTCGCTCTCGTGCTCGCTCGTCCTCGCCGAGCGCGAAAAGTGCGAGTCCCAGTGCGCTGTCATGGTGACCTGCGGAGACGGTAATACGGTGTGCCCAGTCTGGGGCTATGGCCTTACTATCCCGCGACAATGCTTCCTCGGCCCGGACAATATGCCGTAGCCCTTCTGTACGTTGACCTGCTGTGGCGCAGTGTCTGGCCGCGACGGCATGCAGGTTGGCCTGCTCGGCGGAACTGATTCGCTCATCGCCCAACGCCATCCTGAGGATTTCAACCCCATCGGATGGCTGGCCCATGTCGGTGACCACCGTAGACAGGTCAAGCATGATATGCGCTCGTAGGTCACGGTCTGCGCCTTGGGCGGCATTGTCCAACGCGAACGTCAGCAACTGAATTGCCCGTGGTGATGCGCCTGAGTCGTATGTTGCCCACCCCAGGCGATCCGCGAGTAACCCGACTGCGGGGAACAGTCGCTCTCGCGTGGTGGACGACATCTTGCGATCAAGCAGGCTCACCGACCATGAGAGCACTCCGCCTGCTATCGCGGTGGCTGTGGAGCTGTGGCCTGCGAGATCCATGTCCATGTAGAGCTGAGTGGCGCTCTCAATGGCCTTGACCTCGGACAGGCCGACGTTGCCCGGTGGCAAGCTTGGCAAACCATCGAGCAAACGAGTAAGGGGCTCCAACGCTGCGGCCCCCACAGACGCCGCCGCGATTGAGCTAAGCAACTGTCTTCGCCTCACACTGTCAACGGTACCTTCCGAAAAGGACGCATCCCCGTTCTCGGGGGTTGCGGCAACGGGTACACCGAGAGTCCGTTCGTAGGCCAGCACCAGAGCAGGGGTGACGGGACGTTCGCCGCGTTCTACACGGCTGAGATGCCCCTTTGAAGTGCGTATTTCGCGGGAAAAGGCGTCAAGGCTGATGCCCTGACTTTCTCTCAGAGAACGTAGATCCTGGCCCGTTGTCATGTCGCGTTCTCTCCCTGAATCGTTGCCGCACCTACGTTGCGACAACCCCGCAACGGTGTCTTTGGGACCACTGACCTTGATGCTAATGACCAGGTCGCGCGGGTGACAGCGATACGGCGCTCTCTCATCGCGGAAGCATCGGCGCTAAGAGTGAAATCCCGCTAAATGGCTCGAAGTGAACCTACAAGACGAACCAACCGAAACGACATGATTCGCCCGGTGGGTTCCTGAACCGCACGATGGGGGTGCGATCCATGGGCAACTTTAGGGCTGTCCGATGGGTTCAAGGAACAGGAGGTTATCAAGAGCATCAGTTCATTCATTTGGTGCGTTTGGCCTGGGACCTGCGGGGCCTGGGGCTGGAGGTCTCGATAGAGCTTTCGCAGAGGCAGGAGCCTTGTTTGACGGTACGGCGAGCGTCGGGGCCGCTGTTGCGGATCGTGGCGACGAAGCGCGCCCAGGAGTGGGTGTTCGCCTGGGGGCGGGGCCGGGATCAGTGGGGGGCCGCCCTGGATTCAGAAGTTCCGCACCATATCCGGGAGATGGCGCGGTGAGGGCCGTGACGCTGGGCGTCGTCGACCTGCCGGGAGTCGAGCGGTCCGTTTCCGTGGCCCGGCGGTACGTGGCGGAACTGCTCACGGACGCGGGTCACGTGGAGATCGAGGACGTGGTCTTGCTGGTGAGTGAGGTCGTGACCAACGCCGTGGTGCACACCGGCTCGGGCAGGCCGGGTGGCGTGGTGACGGTGGAGGTCACCGATACCGATCGGGACGTGGTCTGCGTCGAGGTGATCGACGACGGTCCGTCCTCACCGTTGGTCCCGCCCGGTGTTCCGGTGCTGCGCCTCCCCGGGGGAGACGACGGGGCGGTGCTGGAGACGGGCGGGCGTGGGCTGTGGCTGGTCGACGCGATCGCCGAGAGGTGGGGCGTACGCCAGGTGGAGAAGGGCCGGGTGGCGGTGTGGATGCACGTCCCCACCTCCCGATCGACAGGACAGAGAGAACAGGAAAGGAACGATGGCAAGTGGCGCCGGGTGCCGGTGCGGGGACTGCCGGGCCTACAAGAACGCGGCGCGTTGACGGAGAGGCCTGGCCCGCCGATCGGATGACGACAGTCACTCGGTTGGTCACCCAGAACGCGGAAAGGGTGCCTCCCCTGTGGGTGACACCCTGCCGACCAGCGAGAATCTGGTCGGGACGACAGGATTTGAACCTGCGACCCCTTGACCCCCAGTCAAGTGCGCTACCAAGCTGCGCTACGTCCCGGTCATCCTTCGCCCTCTCGGGCGGGACGGCACGATCTTAGCGCACATCGGGTGATGGGCCGCGCGTCGACCCTTGACCCCCGGTCAAGTGCGCTACCAAGCTGCGCTACGTCCCGGTTGTTCTCTCGTCCTCTCGGGCGGGACGGCGCGGTCTTGGCGCACATCGGGTGATGGGCCGTGCGCGCCGTGATGTCCCGGGAGACGGGTGAAGGGTCTTCCCTCCCAGTGGGACCTACCTCTACGGTGCCATTTCTGTTCCTGTAATGACAGGAGCGGTCCGAACGAAGAGGAAACATGTTCAGTACCCCCCACAAACGTCGAGTGAATGCGGCGGTCTCCGCCGGGATGTTAGTTTTCGCCCTGGTCGGCTGCGGAGGCTCCCCGACCACCGACCTGGACGCCACCGGCATGGTCCAGGCGCTCGCCAAGCAGGGCCTGCCCGTCACCCTCACCGTGACGTACACCGCCTCCAACGACCCGAACAAGCTGCTCGGCCGCCCGAACAGCTACACCTCGAAGGCCTCCTTCACCGACCAGCGCGTCGATCCCGCCAAGGTGCAGGGAGGCAAGCAGGGCGATGTGAACCTCGGCGGCAACGTCGAGGTGTTCGCCACGGCCGACGACGCGGCGGCGAGGGCGGCCCTGCTCAAGGAGAGCGCGGAGAAGGTCCCCACGCTCGCTGAGTACAGCTACGCGAAGGGCCCGGTCGTGGTCCGGGTGTCGAAGGAACTGATGCCGGCGGACGCGCTGGAGTACGAGGGAGCGCTCGGCAAGCTCGTGCAGTGACGCCATCGGAACGGCGAGGCTCCGACCCCCCACCTGGGGCCTCGCCGTTCCGGTGCGACGCTCAGCTCACAGCTCACAGCTCGCCGGAGGCGGGTCACAGCTTGCGGAAACTCCTCGCCTCCTCGGCCGCGGCCAGTACGGCCCGCAGCGACGAACCCGCGCTCGCCGAGATCACGGCCGCGATCGCGCCCTCGACGAACGGCACGTCGGCGATCGCGACTCCCGGGGCCTCGAAGAGCCGGGCGGTCAGCACCGAACCGCCGAGGTCGGGGATCAGGACCACCCCGTCCCCCTGGTCGACCCGCTTGATCATCGCCGCCACCAGTTCGGCGCTGCTGCCCAGGCCGCCGTCCTCCGTGCCCCCCGCCGAGGCCAGGGGAACGTCCACATCGCAGATCCGTTCGGCCAGCGCGGCGACCTCGGCGGCCAGTGGTCCGCTGTGGGAGATGAGGACGATGCCCACCATCGGCGACTTTCCTACCCTTCTCGGGGTTCGTCGGATGCCGCCGCAGCCGTGCACAGGGCGGTGAGCATGAGTGCGGCCGAGGCGGCGCCGGGATCCTCGTGGCCCACGCTGCGAGGGCCGAGGTAACTGGCCCGCCCCTTGCGGGCGAGCATCGGGATCGTGGCCTCCGCTCCCGCGACGGCGGCGGACGCCGCCGCGTCGAGCGCCTCCCGCCGCCCCGCGCCCTCGCGCGCCGCCCCGGCCAGTGCCCTGATCGCGGGGGCGAGCGCGTCGACCATGGTCTTGTCGCCCTCCACCGCCGCCCCCAGTCTCTGGATCCCGGCGAGCCCGGCCTCGAGCGCCCGCGTCAGCTCGGTCACGGACACCTGCGGGGTTTCGCCGAGGGCCTTGCCCGCCTCCAGGAACGCCGTGCCGTACAGAGGCCCCGAGGCTCCGCCGACCTTGCGGATCAGTGTGCTTCCCACCAGGCGGAGCAGGGCGCCCGGGGTGGCGGGCTCGTCGTCGGCCAGGGCCTGGGTGACGGCGCGGAAGCCCCGCTCGAGGTTGGCTCCGTGGTCGGCGTCGCCGATCGCCGCGTCCAGCCTGGTGAGCCGCTCCTTCTCCGCCCGCACGGTCCTGTCGATCTCGCCGACCCAGCGGGCGAAGACGGCGGTGTTCATCTCAGCGGCCCCAGCGCAGGGCCGGGGTCTCGACGGGAGCGTCCCAGAGGCGGGTGAGCTCCTCGCTCAGCAGGCAGACCGTGACCGAGAAGCCCCGCATGTCGAGGCTGGTGACGTAGTCGCCGACCAGGCTCCGCGCCACGCGGGCGCCCTTGCCCGACAGGTACTCCGCCACCTCGGCGAAGACGACGTAGAGCTCGATGAGCGGGGTCGCGCCCATGCCGTTCACCATGACCAGGACGTCGCCGGAGAGCGGCATGTCCTCGTGGATGGCGTCCATCACCGCGGTGACCAGCTCGCGGGCCCCTCTCATGGTCGCGCGGGACCGTCCCGGCTCGCCATGGATGCCGATGCCCAGCTCGATCTCGGTCTCACCCAGCTCGAAGGTCGGCCTGCCGGAGGCGGGAGTCGTGCAGGCGCTCAGCGCGACGCCGAAGGACCGGCTCCTGGCGTTGACCTCCTCGGCCACCCGCGCGACCTCCGGCAGCGCCGCGCCGCCCTCCGCGGCGGCTCCGGCGATCTTCTCGACGAAGACGGTCGCGCCCGTGCCCCGGCGGCCCGCGGTGTGCAGGGAGTCCCGCACGGCCACGTCGTCGTCGACGAGCACGCTGGCCACCTCGATCCCCTCGTCGGCGCAGAGCTCGGCGGCCAGCTCGAAGTTCAGGACGTCGCCGGTGTAGTTCTTCACGATGTACAGCACGCCTGCGCCGCCGTTCACCGCGGTGGCGGCGGTGATCATCTGGTCGGGCACCGGTGAGGTGAAGATCTCGCCGGGGCAGGCCGCGTCGAGCATGCCGTGCCCGACGAAGCCCGCGTGCAGCGGCTCGTGGCCCGATCCTCCGCCGGAGACCAGGCCGACCTTGCCCGCCCTGGGACCCGACGCCCGCGAGACGACCCGGCTCTCCCGGTCGACCCTGAGTCCGGGGTGCGCGGACGCCAGGCCACGCAGCGCGTCCGTGACGACCGAGTCGACGCTGTTGATGAGCTTCTTCACAGTTGTTAGCTTTTCCCGTTCGGGTGCCGGGGCAAGCGCGGTCGCGCGGAACCTCTTGCCGGGACGGAACCCCTCCCGCGTGGGACCGGTGGCGGAGATGGCGGGAGGCGTCGGCGTGTAGGAGGATCTGGCCAGGACTTTTTGCGATGCTGGAGGCGTCATGTCGGTGCTGCGGAACCTGGTCGACAGCGTGCGGAACGGCGCGGTCGAGGTGGTCGACCTGACGGCGCCGCTGTCGTCGCGGACGCCGGTCCTGCGGCTGCCCGAGCCCTTCGGCAACACCGCCCCGTTCACGCTCAAGGAGATCAGCCGCTACGACGACCGCGGCCCCGCCTGGTACTGGAACGACATCTCGACCGGCGAGCACACCGGGACGCACTTCGACGCGCCCGTCCACTGGGTCACCGGCAGGGACGGCGAGGACGTCTCGCAGGTGCCGCTCGACCGGCTGATCGCCCCGGCGGCGGTGCTCGACCTCACCGCGGAGGCCGCGGCGGATTCGGACTTCCTGCTGGAGATCGACCACGTCGAGGCGTGGCAGCAGGCGAACGGACCGCTGCCGGAGGGCGGCTGGCTGCTCTACCGCACCGGCTGGGACGCCCGCTCCCACGACCAGGGGAGCTTCCTCAACGCCGACGAGACAGGCCCGCACACCCCGGGAGTCTCGGCCGAGTGCGCCAGATGGCTGGCGGAGGAGACGCCGATCATCGGGCTCGGCGTGGAGACGGTCGGCACGGACGGGGGCGCCGCGCACGGCTTCGACCCGGCCTTCCCGTGCCACTCGTTCCTGCTCGGCGCGGGTAAGTACGGCCTGACGCAGCTGCGCAACCTCGACCGGCTGCCGGTCACCGGCGCGGTGGTCGTCGCTCCGCCGCTTCCCATCGTCGGCGGCTCGGGCAGCCCGGTGCGGGTGCTGGCACTGGTCGAGCGGTGAACGTCGCCCAGGCCGTCGGCGCGGTCCTCGCCTCCCTCGGCGTCGACGCCGCCTTCGGGGTGGTCGGCAGCGGCAACTTCCACGTGACCAACGCGCTGATCGAGCACGGCGTGCGGTTCGTCGCCGCGCGCCACGAGGGCGGCGCCGCGACCATGGCGGACGCGTACGCGCGCACCTCGGGGCGGGTCGCCGTGCTCAGCGTCCACCAGGGGCCGGGCCTCACCAACGCGATGACGGGCATCACCGAGGCGGCCAAGAGCCGCACGCCTCTCATCGTGCTGGCCGGGGAGGCGACCGCGCCGCGTTCCAACTTCTTCGTCGACCAGGCCGCGCTGGCGACCGCGGTCGGCGCGGTCCCGATGCGGGTCACCTCGGCGGAGACCGCCGTCGCGCAGGCCGCGGAGGCGTTCCGCGTGGCTCGCGACGAGCGGTGCACGGTCCTGCTCAACCTCCCGCTCGAGGTGCAGGAACGACAGGTCTCCGCCTGGCCGGAGCCGGGCACGTCCGGCGGGGCCCCGCGGGAGCCGGGCACGTCCGGCAGAGAGGGCGAGCCGGGGCAGGAGGACGCCGCGCGCCTCGCGGAGCTGCTCGCCGCGGCGCGACGGCCGGTGTTCCTCGCGGGCAGGGGAGCGCGTACGGCCAGGCGGGACCTTGAGGAGCTCGGCGGGCTGACCGGAGCGCTGCTGGCCACCTCGGCCGTCGCCAAGGGTCTCTTCCGGGGCAGCCCGTGGGACCTGGACGTGAGCGGAGGGTTCGCCTCCCCCCTCACCGCCGGGCTCATCCGCGACGCCGACGTGATCGTCGGCTGGGGCTGCGCGCTCAACATGTGGACCATGCGTCACGGCACGCTCGTCGGCGCCGGCGCCAAGGTCGTCCAGGTGGACCTGGACCCCGGTGCCCTCGGCCTCAACCATCCGATCCACCTCGGCGTGACCGGCGACGTCGCACGCACCGCGCGAGCCGTCACCGGCCTGCTGGCCGGGCTGCTCACCGGGGCCGGGACGGCGGAGGCCGTACCGGGCCTGACCGGTTACCGGTCGGAGGAACTGGCGGGACGGATCGCCGGGGAGGGCCGCTGGCGGGACGTGCCCTACGCCGACGAGGGCGGCGACGGCCGTATCGACCCCCGGACGCTGACGATCGAACTGGACGACCTGCTGCCCGCCGAACGGGTCGTCTCCACTGATTCAGGAAATTTCATGGGATATCCGGCGATGTTCCTTGATGTTCCTGACGAAGGCGGCTTCTGCTTCACGCAGGCGTTCCAGTCGGTCGGACTCGGCCTGGCCACCGCGATCGGCGCCGCGCTGGCGCAGCCGCACCGGCTCCCCGTGGCCGCGCTCGGCGACGGAGGTGCGCTGATGGGCGTCGCCGAGCTGGAAACCGTCGTACGGCTCGGCCTGCCCATGCTGATCGTGGTCTACGACGACGAGGGCTACGGCGCCGAGATGCACCACTTCGGCCCCGGCGGCCACCCCCTCGGCACGGTGACCTTCCCGCCCGCCGACCTCGCCGCGATCGCCAGGGGTTTCGGGTGCGAGGCGGTGACCGTACGGGCCGGGGAGGACCTGGCCGCGGTGGCCGGATGGCTGGGCGGCCCGCGGGAGCGGCCGATGCTGGTCCACGCCAGGGTCAGCCGCGCGCGGGGTTCGTGGTGGCTGGAGGAGGCCTTCCGCGGGCACTGAGCCCCGGGCCGTGACCAGGCCGTGGGCGGCCCTGACCGGGAGTGGGCCGGGAGTGGGCCGGAGTGTGGGCGGGGGCTGAGAGAGCCGGGTGGCTGCGGTACGGTTCAGCCTATGGCTGAGATCGTGTACCCCCCGGTCATCGGGTTGGCAAGGACCCTGTTCCGCGCGCTGGACCTCAAGATCCGCGTCGAGGGCGCGGAGCGGATCCCGCGGACCGGTGGCGCGGTGCTCGTCAGCAACCACATCAGCTACCTGGACTTCATCTTCGCCGGCCTGGCCGCTCTGCCCGCCAAGCGCCTGGTCCGCTTCATGGCCAAGAAGGAGGTCTTCGACCACAAGATCTCCGGCCCGCTGATGCGCGGCATGCACCACATCCCGGTCGACCGCGCCGCGGGCGCCGCGGCGTTCGGCGCGTCGCTGAAGTCGCTCAAGGCCGGTGAGGTCGTGGGCGTGTTCGCCGAGGCCACGATCAGCCAGTCCTTCACGGTCAAAGAGATCAAGAACGGCGCGGTCAGGATGGCCGTGAGCGCCAAGGTGCCCCTGATCCCGGTCGCCCTGTGGGGCACCCAGCGGCTGTGGACCAAGGGCCACCCGAAGAAGCTCCTCCAGCGGCACGTCCCGATCACCATCCTGGTCGGCGAGCCGCTGCATCCCAAGCGCGGCGACGACTACGACGCGGTCACCGCCGAGCTGCGCGAGCGCATGGCCGAGCTGCTCGACCGGGCCCAGCGGACCTACCCGGAGATCCCGCCCGGCGCGTGGTGGCAGCCCCGCCACCTCGGCGGCACCGCCCCAACCCCTGAGGAGGCCGCCAAGCTGGACGCCGCAGAGGCGGAGGAGAGAGCGGCCCGTCACAAGGAGTGAGGAGGGGCGCTCCGCCACAAGTCGTGAGCAGGTGAGCCACAAGTGGCGCGGTCCATGCTGCCCGTATGAGTGACGCACTTGAGGATCTCGTCGGCGCCTTCCAGCCGGGGCCGACCCCGGGGCCCGGCCGCACGCCTGGGCCCGTCGGGATGACCATCCTGCTCCTGCTGTGGGCGGTCCTCGGCCTGATGCCCTTCGTCTTCTCGGTGCGGGACCTCGAACTCGCGACGGGGAGGATCGGTTCCCCGGGAACCCTGACGATCGTCTCGTGCGAGTCGCTGGGGGAGGGCCGCTACGACTGCAAGGGCAGGTTCGTGTTCGACCGGGGCGGCGACACGGTGACGGTGGACGCCTCGCCCGACTCGACGGAAGGGGACGTCAAGCGCGCCCAGCTCACCCCGGAGGGCGACCGCGCCGTCCCGGCCGGGACCACCGGCGTCCTGGCCGCGCTCACCCTGCCCTTCCTCGGTGTGGGAGTCCTGGGCTTCCTGCCGTACGCGTTCCTCTACGTCCTGCGGATACGGCGAGGCCGCCGTCCCGCCGTCATCCTCGGCTGTCTGCTCACGGTTGTCTCGCTCGCGGGCGTCGTCGTCGGCATGGTCGCCGCCTACTCCTGACGCCCTACTCCTGACGCCTCCCCTGGCCCCTCCGGCCCGCGGGTCCGCTCCCCATCGTCCCCGTGGACCCGATTCCACCCGCCCGTTCCCCGCGAGGGCCGGGGCGGGGTGTGGGCGGCGGGGGCGGTCAAAGCCGGTCGGCGATGCGTTCGAGCAGCGGGAGCACCTCGGCCAGCCTGCGCCGCTCCCCGCTGTCGAGGGTCTCGTCGAGGACGCGCTCCACCTGCTCGGTGACGGCCTGGGTCCGGTCGCCCAGGGCCTGCCGTCCCGCCTCGGTGAGCGAGGTGACGACCCGGCGCCCGTCCGCGGGGTCCGGTGCGCGGACGACCAGGCCGCGCCTGGCGAGCACGCCGAGGGCGGTACCGATCGCCTGGGGGGTCACCTGCTCGGAGTCGGCGAGCATCGCCGAGGTCGAGGGACCCATGCGGTCGAGCCGGGACAGCACCGCGAGCTCGGTGAAGGTGATGTCGCCCGGCGAGTCGGCGATGGCGTAGATCTGCCTGATGCGCCGGGCGATCCTGCCGACGGTGATCCTGAGGTCACGTGCGGTGTGGTCGGTTTCGGTCATAAACCAAAGTTAGCTTTATCAAGCTGGCTTTGCTATTTTCCCGGATGCTGACCCTGGTGCCGACCGGAAGACCCGGGCACCGACCGGAAGAAAGGACACGCGCCCCGTGTGTTATGACGCCGACGCCACCCCTCCCATCGACCCGACCGGAGTGCCCGTCACCTCGGGCCGCATCACCCTGACCTCGACCGGCGGCACCCGTTTCGCCGCGTTCCTCGCCGCCCCGGAGCGACCCTCCGGCGCGGGGGTCGTGGTGATCCCCGACAACCGGGGGCTCTCCCCCTTCTACGAGAGCCTCGCCGTACGGCTGGCGGAACACGGCCACCCGGCCCTCGCCTACGACCACTTCGGCCGGACGGCGGGCCCGAGCACCGAGGGCAGGGGCGAGGGCTTCCCCGCCATGGAGGACTTCGTCGCGCTCAGCAGGGACGGGATGTACGACGACATGGCGGCGGCCATCGACAGGGTGCGCGAGTTCGGCGGCGTTCAGGTGGCGCTGGGGTTCTGCATGGGCGGCAGGCTGGCCTTCTTCGCCTCCCAGCCCCGCTTCGGCCTGGCCGGGGTGATCGGGTTCTACGGCGCCCCCGGCATCGCGCCGCCGTACGGCCCCGGCCCCGCCCAGCAGGCGGCCGACCTCGGTGCCCCGATCCTCGGCCTGTTCGGCGGCGCGGACGAGGGCATCCCGGCGAGCGAGGTCGCGGCGTTCGGCGAGGCCCTGACCGCGGAGGGCGTCGAGCACGAGTTCGTCACCTACCCCGGAGCCCCGCACGGGTTCTTCGACACCGGTGACGGCGAGCACGCTGAGGCGTGCGCCGACGCGTGGCGGCGGGTGCTCGCCTTCCTGGAGAACGCCGACTGAGCCCGGGAGGCCATGGTCCGCCCGCGTGCTCTCCCGGGCGGGCCGTGGTGCCCCGGGCTCGTGAGGCTCGGCGCCCGTCCGGTCGGCGCCGCTCCCATGGTCCTCGGGGAGCCCGTGTCGAACGGCGGATCAGGGGCGTACTCGATCGCGAGCCGCATGCTCTGCACCGTCGTCTTGTCGCTGTTTTGGGGCCGCCGTTTTGGAACGTTCTTCATAGGTTATTAAGGAGGGTCCGAATATGGAGGACCTTTGTGGTTGGAATGAGGTCACCCCGCCGGGTAATGTCACTTTTATGTGGTGATGCGGCAATATGGGGCGCATGCGCTCACGAGAGAGGAGGGAGTGGGCGCCGATCGCGGGACCGGGGGGAACGTGCTCCTTCGCGGCCTGCCCGGGAGTCACGTGGGTCACTCGGCGACGCACTATAACGATGCACTAACGACAGATCTCCCTTCTATGGAAAATTTTCTGAAGTTCATGAGAATCAAGGGGTATCGCCTAACCCTGCCGCATGTCCGGAATCGGAAAATCATCGAGCGGTGCGGGTCGCAACCATTTTGGAAATTTGACTCAACTGTCTGATGAATTGTCCAGCTCCGAGAATGGATGATCGATGAGTCGTTTGACCGCCTTACGTAGTCGGTTCGTGGACGCGCCCGACTCCCTGGGCGCCAAGGCACGCGCCCGTCGCTGGAACTGGTTCGCGCGACTCTTCCCCAACGTGGACGACATGACGGTCATCGACCTGGGCGGTACGGCGAGCGCCTGGCTTCGGGCGCCGGTCCGGCCCGCCCACGTGCACATCGTCAATCTCTCGACGCCGCCGGCCGACCTGCCCTCGTGGATGACCGTGGAGAACGGCGACGCCTGCAACCTGCGGGCGGCCACCCACGGAACCCGCTACGACCTGGTCTTCTCGAACGCGGTCATCGAGCACGTCGGCGGCCACATCCGGCGGGAGATGTTCGCCGAGGCGGTCTACGACCTGGCCGACCGGCACTGGGTGCAGACGCCCTACCGCTACTTCCCGGTCGAGCCGCACTACGTCTTCCCCGGCTTCCAGTTCATGCCGATGGCGGTGCGGGCGGCGACCGTACGGCGCTGGCCCCTGGTGCACACCCGGCCGACGGACAAGGAGAGCGCGGTGCGCTCGGTCGCCGAGATCGAGCTGCTCAGCAAGACCGAGATGCGGCACTACTTCCCGCACTCGGAGATCCAGTACGAGTGGATGGCCGGGCTGGTGAAGGCGCTGATCGCGATCAAGCGCTGAGGGCGGGGCCGCGGCGCGGTCTCCCGCGACGCCGCCCCTCCGGGACGTGTGGACCTCCCCGCCGTCGGCCGGTACGGTCTGCGGGTGACTTTTTCGATCGTGGCACGGTCCGGCGACGCCTACGGGGTCGCGGTTGCGAGCAAGTTCCCCGCCGCGGGCGCGGTCGTGCCCGCCGCCGAGGCGGGCGCGGGGGCGCTGGCGACCCAGGCGTGGGCCAACGTCGCCTTCCGGCCGCAGGGACTGGCGATGCTTCGCACCGGCGTGCGCGCGCAGGACGTGGTCGCGGGGCTGACCGCGGCCGACACCGGCCGGGCGCAGCGCCAGCTTGGGGTGGTCGGCGCCGAGGGAGACGGAGCCACCTTCACCGGGGAGGAGTGCCCCGACTGGGCGGGCGGGGTCAGCGGTGACGGCTACGCCATCCAGGGCAACATCCTGACCGGCCCCGAGGTGGTCGAGGCGATGGAGTTGGCCTGGCTGGCGTCGGCGGACCTGCCCCTCACCCACCGGCTGGTGGCCGCGCTGGCGGCGGGCGACGCCGCGGGCGGCGACCGCAGGGGCAGGCAGAGCGCGGCGGTTTACGTGGTCGAGGCGGGCGCGGGCTACGCGGGCGCCGGCGACGTCGCCTGCGACCTGCGCGTCGACGACCACCCCGACCCGGCCGCCGAGCTGGGCAGGCTGCTCGGGATTCACGAGCTATTGTTCGGCAAGCCCGACCCGGCGACACTGCTTGAGGTTTCGGGGGAGCTGGCCGAGGAGATCGAGACCCGGCTGAAGGAGCTGGGATACACGACGCTCGACCAGTGGGCCGGGGTCGAGAACCTCGAGGGCCGCCTGGTCGAGGGCAAGATCGACCCGGTGGTCCTCTCCCACCTCAGGGGCGAGGCCGGACGATAGCCGTCCGGCGGCCCGCGAGCGAGGCGTCCCGTAGTCCCACGCCCCGCTCGCGGAGTCAGCGCGCCGCGGCCGCCGGAGAGCGGGACGCGCAAGCGGCGAGCAGCTCGGCCAGGCGCCGCGCGGGCAGGACCATCGCGCACCGCTCCGCCGCGTACGTCAGGGCCATCCGGTGGTGCTCGGCGGAGAAGTCGGCGACGGCGTCGGCGACGAAGAAGACCTGTGTGTCACTCATGAACGCGTCGCAGGCCGTCATCAGGCAGCCGATGTGGGCGTAGATCCCGGTGACGATCAGCTGGTCCCTGCCGGTCTCCGCCATCAGGTCGCTCAGCGAGGTGCGGTGGAAGGCGCTGTAGCGCCACTTCACGAGGTGGATGTCGTCCGGGCCGGGAGCGAGGGCGGGGACGATCTCCTGGGCGCCAGGCTCCGGCCCGATCCCCGCTCCCCAGAAGTCCTGCAGCAGGCCGCGCTGTGTCCGGGTCTGCCCGCCCGGCTGCGCCGAGTAGACGACGGGGACGCCGAGCGCCCAGGCGGTCTCGCGCAGCGTGGTGATCCCCGTGACCAGGTCGGAGATCGGTGAGGCCTCCGGCGTGAACGCCTCGACGAAGTAGTTCTGCATGTCGTGCACGAGCAGCAGCGCACGCCTCGGGTCCGGCGTCCACTCCACCCGGTTGGCGGGCAGCTCGTTCTCTCCCGGCATGGGATAGGGGGCGATGGCGGGGATGGCCACGTCGATCCTCTCTGCGGTTGTCACCGGGTCCTTAGCCGGACTTTGCTGATCTTGCCGACGGCGGTGGTCGGCAGTGTGTCGACGAACTCGATCCGATCGGGGATCTTGTAGCCGGCGAGGCCGCGCTCCCGGAGGAAGGACTTCAGGGCGGGCCCGCCGACGGGGGAACGGGTGACGACGTAGGCGCAGGACCGTTCGCCGAGGTAGGCGTCGGGGATCGCCACCACCGAGACGTCGTGTACGGCGGGATGGGCGAGCAGGTGGTTCTCGACCTCCTCCGCCGCGATCTTCTCGCCGCCCCGGTTGATCTGGTCCTTCGCCCGGCCCTCGACGACGAGGTGGCCGGTCGGCGTCCGCCGTACGACGTCGCCGGTCCGGTAGAAGCCGTCGGGGGTGAAGGCGGTGGCGTTGTGCTCCTCGGCGCGGTAGTAGCCGCGGATCGTGTACGGCCCGCGGGTGAGCAGGTGACCGGTCTCCCCGGGGGCGACCGGGGAGCCGGAGTCGTCGACGATCCTGATCTCGTCGTCGGGGGAGATCGGCCTGCCCTGCGTGGTGACGACGGTTTCCTCGGGGTCGTCGAGCCGGGTGTAGTTGACCAGCCCTTCGGCCATGCCGAAGACCTGCTGCAGGGCGCAGCCGAGGGCGGGGGCGACCCTGCGGGCCACCTCCTCGCTCAGCTTCGCGCCGCCGACCTGCAGGACCCGCAGGCTCGACAGGTCGTGCCCGCCGCGGCGGGCGGCCTCGATCCACAGCAGCGCGAGCGGCGGCACCAGCCCGGTGATCGTCACGCCCTCCGCCTCGATCAGCGGGAAGCAGGTGTCCGGGCCGGGATGGGGGGCCAGCACCGCGCGGCCCCCGGCGTACAGGGTGCCGAAGACTCCGGGGGAGCTCATCGGGAAGTTGTGCCCCGCGGGTAGCGCGCACAGATAGACGCTCGTCTCGTCGAGCCCGCAGATCTCGGCGCTGGCCCGGAAGCTGTAGATGTAGTCGTCGTGGGTGCGGGGGATGAGCTTGGGCAGGCCGGTGCTTCCGCCGGAGAGCTGCAGGAAGGCGACGTCCGACGGGGCGGGGCCGGGGATGGCGGAGGGCCGGGCCCGCAGGGAGTCCAGTGAGCGGTGTCCTGCGGGGTCGCCGTCCACGATCACGTTCGGGACCCTCAGCCCGGCCGCGAGGCGCCGGTGGTCGAACCCCTCGTGCGTGTCGGGGATCACGTACGCGGCGGCCTCGGTGAACGCGCAGAAGTACTCGATGTCCGACGCCCGGTGGGCCGGGAGCGCGAACACGGGCAGCGCCCCGATCCGGAACAGCGCGAAGCAGACTTCGTAGAACGAGAGCCGGTTGGGGAGTTGGACGACGACCCGGTCGCCCGGTCCGACGCCGACGCCGAGCAGGCCGGTCGCGAGCCCGTCCGCGCGCTCGTCCAGCTCGCGGTAGCTCAGCCGCTCGTCACCGCAGACCAGGGCGACGCGGTCCCCGTGCGCGGCGGCCCGCTCGCGGAGCATGCCGCCGAAGGTCTCGCCGCGCCAGTATCCGGCGGCGCGATAGCGCTCGGCGAACTCCGGCGGGTACGGCACGACACTGCTCATGGTGGTTCCCGTCACTCGTGGTTCGAGGCCCGCGGATCGAGGCCGAGGGCGTGCAGGAGGGTGCGGAACTTCGCGGAGGTCTCCTCGAGTTCGTCCTCGGGGACCGATCCGGCGACGATCCCGCCGCCCGCGAACAGGCGGACGCCGGTCTCGGAAACCTCCGCGCAGCGGATGGTGACGGCCCACTCGCCGTCCCCCGAGGCGTCGCACCAGCCGACCGTTCCGGTGTAGAAACCGCGGTCGAACGGCTCGATGCCGGCGATGGCGGTACGGGCCGCCGCCGTGGGCGTGCCGCAGACGGCGGGCGTCGGGTGCAGCGCGACGGCCAGGTCGAGCGAGGTCGTGCCCGGGTCGGTGAGGCGCCCGGTGACCCTGGACGACAGGTGCCACATGGTGGCCGTGCAGATGAGCGAGGGTTCAGAGGGCACGCTGAGGGCGCGGCAGTGCGGGGCGAGCGCGTCGGCGACCGCCTCGACGACCACGGCGTGCTCCCGCTGGTCCTTGGCCGAGCAGAGCAGGGCCGCCGCGCGGCGGCGGTCCTCGTCCGGATCGGCGCTGCGCGGCGCGGAGCCCGCGAGCGGGTTGGCGACGACCGCCGGGCCCGCGCGGGAGACCAGCAGCTCCGGGCTCGCGCCCACGAGGGTCCTGCCCCCGGGCAGCGGCACCGCGAAGATGTGGCCGTGCGGGTCGCGGCTCGCCAGACGGCGCACCATCGTCACGACGTCTGCCGGTTCCGGACGGGTCAGCTCCAGGGAGCGGGCGAGGACGATCTTGTCCAGGGCTCCCTGTTCCAGCAGTTCGAGCGCGCGCCGTACGCCCTTGCGATGGTCGGCCGGGCTGGGCACCGCGACGATCCGCCAGGGCTGGGCCGGTTCGGCTTCCGGAGGTTCGCAGGGGACGAACGGGTCGGCCCACCGGGCCTGCTCGGGCACGACGAGGTGCGCCGAGCCCGGGTCGTCGAACGGGATCGCGCCGATGACGAGGCTCGCCCGGTCCCGCACCCGGCCCGCCAGCTCGCGCAGCGTCGCCGCGGGCGGCACCACGTCGGCGACGCCCAGGCCGAGCAGGGTGTGCTGGGGGGAGGAGAACAGACAGGAGAGCCCGGGACGGTACCCGTACAGCAGCTCGGAGGCGGTGACCGCCTCGTATGCGATGCTCAAAACTGGCCTTTCCTACAGATCTCAGGCCCGAAGCGTGGCGCCGCCGTCCACGTACAGGTCCTGCATGGTGATGTGCCGCGCGCGGTCGGAGGCGAGGAAGAGCACGGCGTCCGCGATGTCGGCTGGATCGGCGATCCGGCCGAGCGGGATGCCCACCCGGAAGGCCGAAGGATCTCCCTCGAGCACGGCCCGGCGGTCGAGCCCGGCCTGCATCGAGGTCTCCGTCGAACCGGGGGAGACCACGTTGCAGCGGATGCCGTGCCCGGCCAGTTCGAGCCCGAGGCAGCGGGTGAACATGGCGGCGGCGGCCTTCGACGCGGCATAGGCCGCCATGCCCATTCTGGGCACGCCCCCCGCGTTGGACGCCACGGTGATGATCGTCCCGGCGCCGCGGGGGACCATCCTGCGCGCGACGGCTCTCGCGGTGTGGAACACGCCTCCGGCGTTCACCGCGAACACGTGGTTCCAGTCCTCCTCGCTGAGGTCGGTCGCCGCGCCGGTGCGCAGGATTCCCGCGACGTTGACGAGGACGCCGATCGGGCCGAGGACGCGTTCGACGTCCTCGACGACCGCCTCCATCCGCACCGGGTCGGTGACGTCGGCGATCAGCCGGGTGACCTTCTCGCCCTGGTCATCCCAGGGGTCAGGAAGGACGTCGACCCCGGCGACGACGGCTCCTACACGGGCGAGCGCGACCGTGACGGCGGCCCCGATACCCTGCGCGGCGCCCGTTACGAGCGCCACGGCACCCGAGAGACCGGGTTCGTTCATTGCTCTACCCCACCGATCAACTTAGGTAAGCCTAACTTTACTTTCCATGGGCCGCCGGGCCCTGTCAAGCGGCTGTCCGTTGTGATTTGGTTCACGGGCAATTGCCCCTTGACGTCCCCCCTGGGGGCATGAATCTTAGGTAAGACTTACCTAAGTAACCCCGGTAGGTTTTCGAACTCACCTTCACCCATGCCCCTTGTCCCGAGGGAGCTCAGCCATGCCCGCAGACACGAGGAGCGCAATGTCGAAACCCCCCGCGGAGAGATCCCGATCTCGGCGGCCTCTCGACCTGGTCGGCGTCGGTTTCGGACCGGCCAACCTCGCGCTGGCCGTGGCGTTGTGGGAGCACGGCACGACGGGAACGGCCCTGGAGGCGTCCTTCTTCGAGCGCCAGCGCGGCTTCGGCTGGCACCGGGGGATGCTCCTTGAGGGGACGACGCTGCAGGTCTCCTTCCTCAAGGACCTCGCGACCCTCCGCAACCCGGCCAGCGAGTACGGTTTCCTGTTCTACCTGCACGCCAAGGGCAGACTGGCCGACTTCATCAACCACAAGACGCTGTTCCCCACCCGGGTCGAGTTCAACGACTACCTGGAATGGGTCGCCGCGCTGTTCTCACACCAGGTCACCTACGGCACCCCCGTGTGCGGTGCCCGCCCGGTGTGGGACGCGCACGGCCACGCGGCGCAGATCGACGTCCTCGGCGCGGACGGCGGCGTCCTGCGCCGAACCCGTAACCTCGTCCTCGGCGTCGGCCTGCAGCCACGGCTGCCCGAGGGCATGCATCCCTCGGACCGCGTCTGGCACAACGCCGACCTGCTGACCCGGCTGCCCGCGTTGCCGCCCCTCACCCGGCGGCGCTTCGCGGTCGTCGGCGCGGGACAGAGCGCCGCAGAGGTCGCCGACCACCTGCACCGGACCTACCCGCAGGCCGAGGTCTGCGCGATCTTCGCCCGCTACGGCTACAGCCCCGCGGACGACAGCCCGTTCGCCAATCGGATCTTCGACGCGGAGGCCGTGGAGGAGTTCCACGCCGCGCCCGAGCCCGTCCGGCGGGCCCTGCTCGACTACCACGGCAACACCAACTACTCGGTCGTCGACCTGGAGCTCATCGAGGAGCTCTACCGGCGCGCCTACCAGGAGAAGGTCACCGGGCGGCAGCGGCTGCGCATGCTCAACGTCTCCCGCGTCGCGGGCCTCGACCAGGTCGCCGACGGCGTGCGCGTGCGCGTCGACCATCTGGCGACCGGGGACAGGACCGTCCTCGACTGCGATGCCGTCGTCTTCGCCACCGGCTACCGTCCCGTCGACCCGGCGGGGCTGCTCGGCGAGCTGGCCGGGCACTGCCGCGTCGATGAGCAGGGACGCCTCCGGGTCGGCCCCGACTACCGCGTGCTCACCGACCCGTCCGTCACGGCCGGGATCTACCTGCAGGGCGGCACCGAGTACGCCCACGGCCTCTCCTCCTCCCTGCTGTCCAACGTGGCGGTCCGGGCCGGGGACATCGTCCGCTCGATCGCGGGCGGCACGCGGGAGAGCGGCCTGCCCGGCGTCGGCTCCGCGTCCGTGGCCGCCCTCGGCTGAACAACCATCCCCGCCCCGAACCGCCACCGAACCGCCACCTAACTGCCCCCCCGAACTGCCACCGAACGAGAAAGTAGCGGTCGTTCCATGTCGCTGACCCATGAACGCGTCCGAGAGGACGTCGCCGACGTCCTCTCCGAACCCCCGGCGGACATCTCCGACGACGAGAACCTGCTGGATCGCGGCCTCGACTCGATCCGCGTGATGAGCCTCGTCGAGCGCTGGCGCGCCGCGGGCGTCAACACCACGTTCATCGAATTGGCCGAGCGGCCGACCGTCGCCGACTGGTGGCGGCTGATCAGCGACCGCATGGAGGAGAACCAGTGAGCATCACCCACAGCGCCGACGTCGTGGTGGTCGGCGGCGGCCCCGGCGGATCGACCGCCGCGACGCTGATCGCACGCCGCGGCCACCGGGTCGTCCTGTTGGAGAAGGAGACCTTCCCGCGCTACCAGATCGGCGAGTCACTGCTCCCGGCCACCGTGCACGGCATCTGCCGCCTGCTCGGCGTGAGCGACGAGATGGAGAAGGCCGGTTTCACGGTCAAGCGGGGCGGCAGCTTCCGCTGGGGCGTCAACCCCGAGCCGTGGAACTTCCTGTTCGCCATCTCCCCCGAGCTGACCGGCCCGACCTCGTTCGCCTACCAGGTCGAGCGGATGAAGTTCGACCACATCCTGCTGCGGAACGCGGCCAGGCACGGGGTCGACGTCCGCGAGAACGCGACCGTCGTCGACGTCACGGCCTCCGGCGACCGGGTCACCGGCGTGCGCTACACCGACGCCGACGGAACCGAGCACACCGTCGAGGCCCGCTGGGTCGTCGACGCCTCGGGCAACCGCAGCCGCATCTGGAAGGGCGTCGGTGGCGAGCGGCATTACTCGGAGTTCTTCCAGAACATCGCGCTCTTCGGCTACTTCGAGGGAGGCAAGCGCCTGCCCGGGCCCGACGCGGGCAACATCCTGTGCGCCGCCTTCGACGAGGGCTGGATCTGGTACATCCCGCTCAGCGAGACCCTCACCAGCGTCGGCGCCGTCATCAGCCGCGAGCACGCGGCCAGACTCCAGGGCGACCAGGAGAAGGCACTGCTCGGCCTCATCGACCGCTGCGCCATCGTGAAGGACTACCTGTCCGAGGCGAGCCGCGTCACCGAGGGCGTCTACGGTGAGATCCGCACCCGCAAGGACTACTCCTACTCCAACAGCGGCTTCTGGCGGCCCGGCATGGCCCTGGTCGGCGACGCCGCATGCTTCATCGACCCGGTGTTCTCCACCGGCGTGCACCTGGCCACCTACGCCGGGCTGCTCGTCGCACGGTCGATCAACAGCGTCCTGGCCGGAGCGCTCTCCGAGGAGCGCGCCTTCGGCGAGTTCGAGGGCCGCTACCGCCGCGAGTACGCCGTCTTCTACGAGTTCCTTTCCGCCTTCTACGACATGCAGAGCAGCGAGGACAACTACTTCTGGAAGGCACGCAAGGTCACCGGCATGCAGGCCACCGACCTGGAGGCCTTCAGCACGCTCGTCGGCGGCGTGCACTCCCGCGAGCCGGCCCTGTCCTCGCGCAACCTCGCCGAGGCGGTCGAACGCACCGGGACCATGCAGACGGAGTCGGGGGAGCGGATGTTCCACCTGTTCGGCACCCCGGTCGTCACCGACGTCATGCAGGAGATGAACCAGATCCAGGCCAGGGGCGTGCTCGGCGAGCAGACCCCGGAGGCGCCGCTGCTGCCCGGCGGGCTCGTGCCCGCCTACGACGGCCTCGGCTGGGCCGAGTTCAGCGGCGCGTAAGCGCGGTTCGACGGCGCCAGGACGCGCCCAGGAAAGACGAGATCCGAGAAAGAGGTTCCCCTTGTCCGCGGACGTGCTCGCGCTGACCGGCGCCCAGCTGGGCGTCTGGTACGCCCAGCGCCTGGACCCAGCCGATCCGAGCTTCAACGTCGGCCAGTACGTCGAGCTGTGCGGCCCCCTCGACCTCGAACTGTTCGGCAGGGCCGTGCGGATCGGGGTCGGTGAGGCGCAGGCCCTGAACGTGCGGATCGTGGACGGCCCCGACGGGCCGTGGCAGGTGCTCGGCGCGGCCCCGGAATGGGCCCTCGGCGTCGTCCGCTGCGCCCCGGAGGACGCGCTGCGCGCCATGCGGGCGGACCTCGCGACCCCGGTCGACGTCCTGACCGATCCGCTGTTCGCCGAAGTCCTGTACGAGGTCGGGCCCCAGCGCTACTTCTGGTACCAGCGCTTCCACCACATCGTCATGGACGGCTACAGTTTCACCCTGCTCGCGGGGCGGATCGCGCAGGTCTACACGGCGCTCGCCGCGGGCAGGCCGTACGGGGACAGCCCGTTCGGCCCGCTGTCGGCGATCCTCGGCCAGGAGAGCGAGTACCGCGCCTCGGGGCGGCGGGAGGAGGATCGCGACTGGTGGCGCGCCCGGTTCACCGACCGGCCGGAGGCGGCGGAGGTGACCTCCGGCCCGCGGGAGTACGGGTTCCTGCGCGGGCGGGCGGAGATCCCCGGGCAGGCCCTGCTCGCCGTCGCCAAGGAGACGGGCGGCACGTGGGCCGACGCGGTGACCGCCGTCACCGCCGCCTACACCTGCCGGATGACCGGCGCCGCCGACGTCCTCCTCGGCATGCCGTTCGCGGGACGGTTCGGCGCGGCGTCGATGCGGGTGCCGGGCATGGCCGTCAACGTCCTGCCGGTCAGGCTCACCGTCGAGCCCGGCTCGACGCTCGCGTCCCTCACCCGCCAGGCCGCCGCCGAGATCGCCGCCACCCGGTCCCACCAGCACTACCGCGGTGAGGACCTGCAACGCGACCTCGACCTGGTCGGTTCGGGGCGCGCATCGTACGGCCCGTCGGTCAACGTCAAGGCGTTCGACTACGCCCTGTCCTTCGCCGGGATCGACGGCGTCGCCCGCAACCTCGCCGCCGGTCCCGTCGACGACCTGGAGTTCTCCTTCTACAAGAGTCCCGCCGACGTCCTGGTCCTCGAACTGGACGGCAACGCGGGAAAGTGCACCGGCGAGACCCTGGACGCGCACCTGCGGCGCTTCCTCACCTTCGCCGCCACGCTCGCCGACGCGCCGCGGACGCCGATCGCGGACCTTCCGCTGATCACGCCGCAGGAGCGGAGCCTCATCCTGGGCGGCTGGAACGCCACCGGGACGCCCGTCACCCAGGCGACCCTCGTCGAGGCCTTCCGCGCCCAGGCGCGCAGGACGCCGGACGCGGTCGCCGTGCGGGACCGCGCCGGCGACGCCGGGGAGAGCCTCACCTTCGCCGAGCTCGACGCCCGCTCCGACCGCCTCGCCGGGCTGCTCCTCGACCGCGGGGCGGTACCCGAGCGGATCGTCGCCCTCGAGCTGCCGCGCGGCACCGGCATGATCGTCGCCCAGCTCGCCGTGCTCAAGTCCGGCGCCGCCCACCTCGTGCTCCCCGCCGGTCTGCCCGCCGAGCGGCGCTCCTTCCTCCTCGCCGACGCCGACCCGGTGCTCGTGGTCACCCCTGAGACCCTCGCCGAGGCCGCCGCCCGCCGGGACGGGCCGCCCGGCGTGACCGCGCGGCCGGGATCGCTGGCGTACGTGCTCTACACCTCCGGCTCGACCGGCCTGCCGAAGGCCGTCGCCGTCACCCACGCGACCCTCGCCAACCTGTGGGAACACCACCGCGGCACCCTGCACGCCGGACCCCGCCGCCGGGTCGCGCACTCCTACGCGTTCTCGTTCGACTCGGCGTGGGGCCCGTTCCTGTGGATGGTCTCCGGGCACGAGCTGGTCGTCCTCGACGAGCACGAGCGGCGCGACCCGGCCTCCTTCACCGGCGTCGACGTCATCGACGTCTCCCCGTCCTTCTGCCTGCAGCTGGCCGACGCGGACATGCTCGACCGGCCGGGGCGCCCAGGCCTCGTGCTGCTCGGTGGCGAGGCGGTGCCGTCCGCGCTGTGGCGGCGGCTGCGCGAGACCCCGGGCCTGCGCGCGCACAACCTGTACGGGCCGACCGAGTTCACCGTCGACGCCCTGTGGACCTGGCTCGACGAGAGCCGGGAACCGGTCGTCGGCCGTCCGATCGGCGGCGGCCGCGCGTACGTGCTCGACGCCGGGCTCGCCCCCGTGCCGCCGGGCGTGACCGGCGAGCTGTACGTCGCGGGCGGCGGTCTGGCCCGTGGCTACCTGAACCGGCCTGGCCTGACCGCGGAGCGGTTCGTCGCCGATCCGTTCCAGTACGGCGAGCGCATGTACCGCACCGGCGACCTGGCCCGCTGGCGGCAGGACGGAACCCTGGAGTTCCACGGCCGCACCGACGACCAGATCAAGATCCGCGGCCACCGGGTCGAGCTCGGCGAGATCGAGGCCGCCCTGGCGGCGACACCGGGCGTCACCCAGGCCGTGGCCGCCCTGCGGGGCGGCCTGCTGGTCGGCTACGTCGTCGGCGACGGCCTCGACGCCGCCCGGGTACGGGGCGCCCTGGCGGCCCGCCTGCCCGGATACATGGTGCCCGCCGCCGTCGTCGTGCTCGCCGAGCTGCCGCTGACCGGGCACGGCAAGCTCGACCGGCGGGCCCTGCCCGCTCCCGAGTTCACCGCGAAGGGCCGCCCGCCGCGTGACGCGGCTGAGGAGACGCTCTGCGGCATCCTCGCCGACGTCCTCGGCCTGCCCGAGATCGGCATCGACGACAACTTCTTCGAGCTCGGCGGCGACAGCATCACCTCCATCCAGGTCTGCGGCCGCGCCCGCAAGGCGGGACTCGCGGTGACGCCGCGGCAGGTCTTCGAGCTGAAGACCGTCGCGGGCCTGGCCGCGGTCGCCGGGACCGTACGGCAGGAGCGGCCCGACGACGGTGTCGGGCCCGTCCCGGTCACGCCGATCGTCGCCTGGCTGCGCGACCTCGGCGGCGCGTCCTCCGCCTACCGCCACACCGCCACCGTCGAGGTGCCAGAGGGCCTCGACGAGGAAGGGCTGCGCGCGGCGGTGCAGACCCTGCTCGATCACCATGACGCGCTCCGCGCCCGCCTCAACCCCGACTGGACCCTCGACGTCCGGCCCCCCGGCGCGGTCCGCGCGGAGGACGTCATCGACGCCGGGTACGACCTCGACCCCGGGGCGGGCCGGATGGCCGTCTTCACCCGCGCGCCGGGGCGGCTCACGGTCACCGTCCACCACCTCGTCGTCGACGGCGTGTCCTGGCGGATCCTGCTGCCCGACCTGCGGGCCGCCCTCGAAGGACGCCCCCTTGAGCCGGTCGGCACGTCGCTGCGCACCTGGGCCACCACCGTCGCGGGCCTGGACGTCTCCCGCGAGCTGCCGTACTGGACCGGTGTGCTCGACCGGCCCGACCCGCGGCTCGGCGCGCGCAGGCCGGGACCCGGCGACACCGTCGGCACCGCCGTCCACGTCTCGGTCACGCTGCCGCCGAGCCGTACCGTCCCGCTGCTCGCGGCCGCCGCCCGCTGCCGCGCCGGAATGGACGAGCTGCTGCTCGCCGCCCTGGCCCGTGCCATCGGCAGGGATGAGCTGCTGGTACAGACCGAGGGGCACGGCCGTGACCTGATCGACGACCTCGACCTGTCACGCACCGTCGGCTGGTTCACCGTCGAGTACCCGGTCCGCGTCCGGCTCGACGGCGCGAACACCCCAGCCGGCGCGCTCAGGCGAGTGAAGGAAGCGGTCAGGGCGGTGCCCGGCGGCGGCCTCGGCTACGGCGTCCTGCGTCACCTGCGCGGGCGGCTCGACGAGCTGCCGCAGCCGCAGATCCTCTTCAACTACCTGGGGCGTTTCGCCGCCGGAAGCGCCTTCACCGCCGTGGACGACCCCGCCATGCCCACCCCGTACGCGCTGGAGGTCAACGCCTTCCTCCACGAAACCCCCGAAGGACCCTCGCTCACCGTCCACTGGTCCTCCCCGTGGGACGTCCTGGACCTGACCGGCCTCGACGAGCGGTGGGAGGCCGCGCTGGCCGAGCTGGCGGAGGTGACCGGCGCGCTCACCCCGTCCGACCTGCCGCTCGTCGAGCTCACCCAGCGGGAGGTCGACCGCCTGCCCGAGGACGTGGCCGACGTGCTGCCGCTGTCCCCGCTGCAGGAGGGCCTGCTCTTCCACGCCGGGTTCGACGAGCTCGACGTCTACACCTCCCTCACCCACCTCGACCTTGAGGGACCGGTCGACGGCCTGCGCGAGCGGATGCGGCGGCTGCTCGACCGGCACGACGGCCTGCGCGCCGTCTTCCTCTCCGACGGCTTCGACCGGCCCGTCCAGGTCATCCCGGCGCGGGCGGAACCGCCCTGGCGGGAGCTCGACCTCACCGGCGAGCCGGAACGCCTCGAGGAGGTCGAGCGCGCCGAGCTGGCCCACCGCTTCGACGTCACCCGGTCACCGCTGCTGCGCTGCCTGCTCGTCCGGCTCGGGCCCGGCCGCCATCGGCTGCTGCTGACCGGCCACCATCTCGTCGCCGACGGCTGGTCGACCCCGCTCATCGTGCGCGAACTGGTCTCCGGCACGGCCGAGCCCGCGCCGCCGTACCGGGACTACCTGTCCTGGCTGGGCCGCAGGGACGCGGCGGCCGACGCCGCGGCGTGGCGGGAGGCCCTGGCCGGGCTGGCCGAGCCGACGCTGGTCGGCGGCGCCGAGCCCGCGCGTGCCCCCGTCCCGCCGAGGGACGTGCCCGTCGAGCTGCCCGGCGCCGTCGGCGACCGGCTCGGCGCGCTCGCCAGAAAGTACGGCCTCACCCTCAACACCGTCGTCCAGGGCGCGTGGGCGATCCTGCTCGGCCTGCTCACCGGGCGCGACGACGTCGTCTTCGGCGCCACCGTCTCTGGGCGTCCCGCCGACCTCGACGGCGTCGAGAACATGGTCGGCCTGTTCAGCAACACCGTCCCGGTTCGGGTGCGGCTCGACCCGCGCGAGCCGGTGCCCGCCGCGCTCGCCAGGATCCAGACCGAGCAGGCCAGGCTGCTGGACCACCAGTACCTCGGCCTGGCCGAGATCCAGGCCCTCGCCGGAGCGGGCACGCTCTTCGACACACTGCTCGTCTTCGAGAACTACCCGGCAGGCCACGGCCCCGAGGGCGGGGAGGTGACGGTGACCGGCGCGGGCAACCGCGGCTACACCCACTACCCGCTGACCCTGCTCGTGCTGCCCTCGGGCAACCCGGTACTCGGCCCCGACGGCGGCGGGCCCCGGTTCGTCCTGGAGTACCGGCCGGACGTGTTCGGCGAGGACGAGGCCAGGGCGGTCGCCGCCCGCTTCGCCCGCGTGCTCGAGCGGATCGCCGCCGAGGTCGCCGTCGGCGAGATCGACGTGCTGCTCGAACGGGAACAGGTTCTCGGCGACTGGATCGCGACCGGCGCCGAGATCCCCGGGGGAACCGTCGTCGACGTGTTCGAGGCGCAGGCCGCCGCGACCCCGGACACGACCGCGGTGGTCTTCGGCACGACGTCCCTCACCTACGACCAGCTCAACCGGCGCGCCAACCGGGTCGCGCACGCCCTCACCGGGCTCGGCGCTGGCCCGGAGACGCTGGTCGCGCTCGCGCTGCCCCGCTCCGCCGACCTCGTCGTCGCGCTGCTGGCCGTGCTCAAGACGGGCGCGGCCTACCTGCCGATCGACCTCGACTACCCCGAGGAACGGCGGCAGCTCATGCTCGCCGACGCCAGGCCCGTGCTCGTCCTCACCAAACTCCCGGAAACCGGCGACGGCCCCGACACCGACCCCGTCGTCGCACGGGACCCCAGGCAGCGGGCCGTCGTCATCTACACCTCCGGCTCGACCGGACGCCCCAAGGGCGTGCAGATCGCGCACGAGGGCCTGACGAACCTCTACCGCGACCACCGCGACACCGTCTTCGCCAGGGCCGTCGAGGCGGCGGGCGGACGGCGGCTGCGCGCCGCGCACACCGCCTCCTTCTCCTTCGACTCCTCCTGGGAACAGCTGCTGTGGCTGCTGTGCGGCCACGAACTGCACGTCTTCGACGAGGAGACCCGCCGCGACGCCGAGGCGACCGTCGCCCTGATCGCCGAACGGCGGATCGACACCCTCGACGTCACCCCGACCTTCGCCGAGCGGCTCGTCGACTGCGGCCTCCTCGAAGGGCCGCACCGGCCCGTGCTCGTGCTGCTCGGCGGCGAGGCCGTCCCGGACGCGCTGTGGCGCAGGTTCCGCGCCACCCCCGGCGTGCTCACACACAACTACTACGGGCCGACCGAGGACACCGTCGACACGCTCGGCGCCGCCCTCGACGAGAGCCCGACCCCGATCGTCGGGCGGCCCATCGCCAACACCCGCGTCTACGTGCTCGACCGCAGGCTGCGCCCGGTGCCGCCCGGCACCCCCGGCGAGCTGTACATCGCCGGAGCCGGTCTGGCCCGCGGCTACCTGAACCGGCCTGGCCTGACCGCGGAGCGGTTCGCCGCCGATCCGTTCCAGTACGGCGAGCGCATGTACCGCACCGGCGACCTGGCCCGCTGGCGGCAGGACGGAACCCTGGAGTTCCTGGGGCGCACCGACGACCAGGTGAAGGTACGCGGCTACCGGATCGAGCTCGGCGAGGTCGAGGCCGCGCTCACCGCGCAACCGCACGTCTCCCACGCCGCCGTGATCGTCAGGGACGACCGGCTCGTGGCGTACGTCGTGGCCGAGGGGCCGGTCGACCCCGACGCGCTCGGCCTGCCCCCCTACATGGTCCCCGCCGTCGTCACGCTCGACGCGCTGCCGATGAACGTCCACGGCAAGCTCGACCGCGCAGCCCTGCCCGCCCCGGGAACGGGCGAGAGCACCGGGCGCGCCGCGCGGGACGAACGGGAGGAGATCGTCCGCGGCGTGCTGGCCGACCTGCTCGGCCTGCCCGCCGTCGGCGCGGACGACGACTTCTTCGGGCTCGGCGGCCACTCGCTGCTGGCCGCCCGCGCCGTCAACCGCATCCGGCGCGTTCTCGGCGCCGAACTCGCGATCAGGGACCTGTTCGAGGCGCGGACCGTCGCCCGGCTGATGCCCAGGCTCGGCGCGGCCCCGCGCGCGCCGCTCACCCGCGCGGAACGCCCGGAGCGGGTACCGCTGTCCGCCGCGCAACGGCGGCTGTGGTTCCTGCACCACCTGGAAGGCCCGAGCCCCGTCTACAACATCCCCCTCCGCCTCCACCTGGCCCAGGGAAGCGACGCCGCCGCGCTGCGCGCCGCCTGGCACGACGTGGCAGGCCGTCACGAGATCCTCCGCACCGTATACCCGGACGTGGACGGCACGCCGTACCAGCGGATCCTCGACGAGCACCCGCCGTTCACGCCCGTGAGCTGCCCCCGGGAAAGGCTCGGCGCCGACCTCGCCGACGCCGAGGCCCACGCCTTCGACCTTCCCGTGGAGCCGCCGTTGCGCGGGACGCTGTTCACCCTCGACGACGGCCGGCTCGTCCTGTCGGCCGTCTTCCACCACATCGCGAGCGACCAGTGGTCGGAGGGCGTGTTCCTGCGCGACCTGGCCGTCGCCTACGAGGCCCGGCTGTCCGGGCACCCGCCGCGCTGGGCCGAGCCGGTCGTCCAGTACGCCGACTACACGCTCTGGCAGCGGGCCGTGCCGACCGAGGAGGCCGAGCGCCACTGGCGGGCCGCGCTCGCCGGGATCCCCGACGAGCTGGCGCTGCCGTACGATCGGCAGAGGCCGCACACCCCGACCCACCGGGGCGGCACCGTACGGCTGCGCCTGCCGGAGGACGTCCACCGGGGGATCACGGCGCTCGCCCGGCGGAGCGGCGCCACCCCCTTCATGGTCCTCCAGGCCGCCGTCGCCGTCCTGCTCGGCGGGCTCGGCGGCGGAGCCGACATCCCGCTCGGCGTCCCCGTCGCAGGCCGTCCCGACGAGGTCCTCGACGACGTCATGGGCCTGTTCGTCAACACGCTCGTGCTGCGCGCCGACCTGTCGGGAAACCCCTCGTTCGGCACGCTGCTCGACCGGGTGCGGGAGACCGAGCTGGCCGCGCTCGCCCACCAGGACCTGCCGTTCGAGCGGCTCGTCGACATCGTCGCCCCGGCCCGCTCCCTGGCCAGGCACCCGCTGTTCCAGGTCATGACCCAGTACCACCGCGCGGCGCCCGCCGTCGCGCTCGGCGAGGTCGAACCGGACACCAGCGTCCACGCCCGCTTCGACCTCGCCTTCAACGCCGTCGACGACGGCGACGGCACACACCTGTCGGTCGTCTACGCCCGCGACCTGTTCGACGACGCCACCGCCGGGCTGCTCGCCGACCGGCTCGTCCACGTGCTGCGTCAGGTCCTCGCCGACCCCGAACTGACGGCAGGGTCCGTCGACGTGCTGTCCCCGGCGGAACGCGATCTGCTCACCGGGACCTGGAACGCGACCGGCCACGAGGTGCCCTCCGGCACGCTCAGCCGCCGCATCGGCGCCCAGGCCCGCCGTACCCCGGACGCCCCGGCCGTCGCCGCCCCCGCTCCCGCGGGGCAGGGGTGGACCGAGCTGACGTACGCGGAGCTGGAACGGCGGGCCGACCGGCTGGCCTGGGCGCTCGCCGCAGAGGGAGCCGGGCCGGAGACGGTCGTCGCGATCTGTGTGCCCCGCTCGGCGGAGCTGATGGTCGCCCTGCTGGCCGTGCTCAAGACGGGCGCCGCCTACCTGCCGATCGACCCCGACCACCCGGCGGAGCGGCGCGAGTTCATGCTCGCCGACGCCCGCCCCGTCCGCCTCCTGACCGGGCGGGACGTCGTGGACGCCGACGGCGCGGCCCATGCGGACCGGCCGTTCCCCGACGCCTCGGCGCCGGGCCATCCCGCGTACGTGATCTACACCTCCGGCTCGACCGGGCGGCCGAAGGGCGTCGCGGTCGAGCACCGGGCGATCGTCAACCGCCTCGCCTGGATGCAGGCCGAGTACGGCCTCACCGCGCGGGACCGGGTGCTGCAGAAGACCCCCGCCGGGTTCGACGTCTCGGTGTGGGAGTTCTTCTGGGCGCTGTCCGAGGGCGCGGCCGTGGTCCTCGCCGGACCCGGCGACCACCGCGACCCCGGCAGTCTCACCCGGCTCATCCGGGAGCGGTCCGTCACGGTCGCGCACTTCGTGCCGTCCATGCTGCGCGCCTTCCTGACCGACTCGGGCGTTTCCGGCTGCGCGAGCCTGCGCCACGTCGTCTGCTCCGGCGAGGCGCTGCCCGCCGACCTCGCCGCGGCCTTCACCGACGTGCTCGACGTGCCGCTGCACAACCTGTACGGCCCGACGGAGGCCGCCGTCGACGTCACCTACCAGGAGTACACCGCGGATCCCGGCACGACGACGGTCCCGATCGGCCGTCCCGTGTGGAACACCAGGACGCACGTGCTCGACGCCGCGCTCCGCCCGGTGCCGGTCGGCGTCCCCGGAGAGCTCTACCTGTCGGGCGACCAGCTCGCCCGCGGCTACCTGAACCGGCCGGGCCTGACCGCGGAACGCTTCGTCGCCGACCCGTTCCGGCACGGCGAGCGCATGTACCGCACCGGTGACCTGGCCCGGTGGCGGGCGGACGGCACGCTGGAGTTCCTGGGCCGCACCGACGACCAGGTGAAGATCCGCGGGCAGCGGGTCGAGCTGGGCGAGGTCGAGGCCGCCCTGCGCGCCCTCCCCGGCGTACGGCAGGCCGCGGCCGCGGCCGTCGAGGGCCGCCTGATCGGCTACGTCGTCGGCTCGTCCGTCGGTCCCGTCACCGGCTCCGGTACGGGCGAAGACGGTGGCGCGGGCGCGCCGCTCGACCCGGCCGCGCTGCGCGCCGAGCTGGCGACCAGGCTTCCCGGCCAGCTCGTGCCGTCGGTGATCGTGCCGCTCGACGCGCTGCCGCTCTCGGTCAACGGCAAGCTCGACCGCCGCGCGCTGCCCGTCCCCGCCGTCTCCCCGGCCGCCACCCGCGCCGCCGGGCCGGGCTCTCCCGGGGAGGAGGTCCTGGCCGCCGCGTTCGCCGAGGTGCTCGGCCTCGACGCGGTCGGCGCCGACGAGGACTTCTTCGGCCTCGGCGGCGACAGCATCATGTCCATCACCCTGGTCGCCAGGGCGCGCGCCGCCGGGCTGACGATCACCGCGAAGGACGTCTTCGAACACCCGACCGTCGCCGGTCTCGCGGTCGTCGCCAGGGCGGCGGCCCCGCAGGAAGCCATTGCCGACGACGTCGAGGAGACGGGCGGCCCGCTGCCGCTGCTGCCGGTCATGCACTGGCTCCGCGAGCAGGGCGTCCCGGTCGAGGGCGTGCACCAGGCCAGGCTGCTCCAGGTGCCCGCGGAACTCGGCCTTGACCGGATCACCACCGCGCTCGACGCCCTCAGGCGCCGCCACGACGCGCTCAGGATCCGCCTGGCCAGGCCGCATCCGGCGGTCTGGTCCGCGGAGATCACCCAGGACGTGCCCGCCGAGGCCGCCGCCCAGGTGCGAAAGGTCACCGGCCTTGAAGGACTCGGCGCCGAGTACCGCGCGGCCGTCGACCGGCTCGACCCCGCGACCGGAGCGGTCGTCCAGGCCGTCTGGTTCGACCTCGGCCGGGAACCGGGACGCCTGCTCGTCGTCGCGCACCACCTCGCCGTCGACGGCGTCTCCTGGCGCTTCCTGCTGCCCGACCTGGCCGCCGCGGTCGAGGGCCGCGACCTGGCCCCCGTCCCGGTGTCCCTGCGCCGCTGGTCGCAACGGCTGACCGAGGAGGCGCACGCGCCCGGCCGGCTGGCCGAGCTCGACCACTGGCTCGCCACCCTCAGCCCCGGCGCGTCCCGGCTCGGCGCAGGAGTCCTCCCGCACCCCACGGCATCCGGCGTTGGACCCGTCATCGGGTCCGCGACGGGGGCCGTGACGGGATCCGGCACAGGGCCCGCCGTACACGAGACCACCCTGGACGTCGCGCTCACCCGCGGCCTGCTGTCCGCGCGGGGCGGGATGAACGCGCTGCTGCTCACCGCCCTCGCCCGTGCCCTGCCCGGGGAAGGGCCCGTGCTGGTCGACCTGGAGGGGCACGGACGCGAGCATTCCGAACTGGACCTGTCGCGGACCGCGGGCTGGCTCACCGCCGTCCACCCGGTGCGGCTCGACCCGGGCAGGGGAGACGCGGTCGCGGCGTTCAAGCGGATCAGGCAACAGCTCGCGGTGGTGCCGGACGGCGGCCTCGGGTACGGCCTGCTCCGCCACCTCAACGCCCAGACGGCCGCCGTCCTCGCCTCCTCACCCCGCCCGGAGATCCTGTTCAACTACCTGGGCCGGTTCGGCGTCGGCGGGCCCGAGGACTGGGGGATCGCCGGCGAGACGCTCCCCGACGGAGGGCCGGGCGCGTCGCCGTACGGGCTTGAGGTCGACGCCGTCACCCAGGACAGGCCGGAAGGGCCGCGGCTGCGGGTCACCTGGACCTCCGCCGTCCTCGACGGCGACGCACTGGCCAGGCTCGCGGAACGCTGGACGGCGACGCTCGCCGAGCTGACCGGCACCGGCGCCCTCGACGGCGTCCTGACCCCGTCCGACCTGCCGCTCGTCTCACTCACCCAGGAGCAGATCGACGACCTGCCCGCGGGCACGGCCGACGTGCTGCCGCTGGCGCCGCTGCAGGAGGGCCTGCTCTTCCACGCCAGCGTCGACGAGGGCGCGCTCGACGTCTACACGGTGCAGAACTTCCTCGAACTGCGCCGTCCGATGGACGCCGACCGGCTGCGCGAGGCCTGGCGGCGGCTCGCAGGGCGCCACCCCAACCTCCGCGCCGGATTCCGGCACGACGGCCTCGACCGCGCCGTCCAGTTCGTGCCCGCGGTGGCGGAGCTGCCGCTGACCGAGATCGACCTGACCGGCGTCGCCGGACGGCCCGTCACCGGGAGCGTCCCGGTCGCAGGCGTCGACCTCGGCTTCCTCGCCGACCCCGCGCAGCGGGCCGAGGTCGCGCGCGTCCTCGCCGAGGACCGGGCCAGGCGCTTCGACCTGACCAGGCCGCCGCTCGTCCGGTTCACCCTGGTCAAGCTGGCCGACGACCACCACCTCCTCGTCATGATCCACCACCACATCCTGTGGGACGGCTGGTCGGAGGGACTGTTCCTGCGCGAGCTGTTCGACCTGTACGACGGGCGCGAGCCCGCCAGGGTCACCCCGTACCGGGACTACCTGGTCTGGCTGTCGCGGCAGGACTCCGGCGCCGCCTTCGCGGCCTGGCGGGAGGCCCTGGCCGGGCTCGGCGAGCCGACGCTGCTGGCCCCCGCGGGCGGCGAGCTGGCCGCGGTCATCCCGCAGGCCGTCATGGCCGAGCTGCCCGAGGGGTTCGGGCCGGCGCTGAGCGCCCAGGCCAGGCGGCACGGGCTCACGCTCAACACGCTGCTCACCGCGGCGTGGGGGATGGTCCTGGCCGGGGTCGTCGGCCGCTCCGACGTCGTGTTCGGCAGCACCGTCTCCGGACGGCCCGCCGAGATCCCCGGCGTCGAGTCGACCATCGGCCTGTTCCTCAACACCGTCCCCGTCCGGGTCGTCCTCGACCAGGACGAGCCCCTGCTCGGCCTGCTCACCCGCCTCCAGCGGAGCCGCTCGGCCGTGCTCGCGCACGAACACCTGGGACTGGGCGAGATCCAGCGGGCGGCCGGGCTCGGCCGGCTCTTCGACACCCTGTACGTGCTGCGCAACTTCGGCGACGACGAGGACGAGCGGGCCAGGATCACCGCCTCGTACGGCATCGCCGAGATGGACAGCGTCGACGGCACCCACTACCCGCTGACCCTCGTCGTCACCCCGGACGAACGGCTCAAGGTGTCCCTGGCCTACCGCCCCGACGTGTTCGACCGGCCGCTCGCCGAGTCGATGCTCGCCCGGTTCGTCCGGCTGCTCGAGCAGATCGCCGACGACGTGACGGTGCCCGTCGGCCGCCTCGACCCGCTCGGCCCTGACGAGCGGAGGCTGGTGCTCCAGGACTGGAACGCCACCGAGCACCCGCTGCCGGACAAGACCGTCGCCCGGCTGCTCGAGGAGCAGGCCACCCGCACACCGGACGCGGTCGCATTGGTCTTCGGCGAGCTGCGCCACACCTACGCCGAGCTGAACGCCCGCGCCAACCGCATCGCCAGGATGCTCACCGGCCGGGGCGCGGGCCCGGAGCGGATCGTCGGGCTGGCGCTGCCGCGCTCGGCCGACATGGTCGCCGCGCTGTTCGCGGTGCTCAAGACCGGCGCCGCCTACCTGCCGCTCGACCTCGACTACCCCGCCGACCGGATCGAGCACATGATCGCCGACGCCCGGCCCGTCTGCGTGCTCACCCCGGACGAACTGCGCGGCCTGGACGACCTGCCCGGCGACGACCTCGGGCTCGACTTCCCGCTGAGCCACCCGGCCTACGTCATCTACACCTCCGGCTCGACCGGGCGCCCGAAGGGCGTCGTCGTGCCGTACGCGGGCCTGACCAACATGCAGTTCAACCACCGGGCGGAGATCTTCGGCCCGGTGGTCGCGGCGGCCGGGCGGCGGCTGCGGATCGCGCACACCGTCTCCTTCTCCTTCGACATGTCGTGGGAGGAACTGCTCTGGCTGGTCGAGGGGCACGAGGTGCACGTCCTGGACGAGGAGATGCGGCGCGACGCGCAGGCGCTCACCGCCTACTGCGCCGAGCACCTCGTCGACGTCGTCAACGTCACCCCGTCCTACGGCCAGCAGCTCGTCGACCACGGGCTCCTCGAAGGACATGTGCCGCCGCTCGTCCTGCTCGGCGGCGAGGCCGTCGGCCACGCCCTGTGGGAGACGCTGCGCACCACGGAGGGAACCCTCGGCTACAACCTGTACGGGCCGACCGAATACACCATCAACACGCTCGGCGGCGGGACCGGCGACAGCGTCACCCCCATCATCGGCAGCCCGATCTGGAACACCCGCGCCTACGTCCTGGACGACCGGCTCCGCCCGGTCCCCGTCGGCGTCGCGGGCGAGCTGTACGTCTCCGGGATCGGGCTGGCCCGCGGCTACCTGAACCGGCCGGGCCTGACCGCGGAACGCTTCGTCGCCGACCCGTTCCGGCACGGCGAGCGCATGTACCGCACCGGTGACGTCGTGCGCTGGCGCGGCGACGGCAACCTCGACTTCCTCGGCAGGGCCGACGACCAGGTGAAGATCCGCGGGTTCCGGGTCGAGCCGGGGGAGATCGAGGCCGTCCTGGCCGCCGAGCCCGGTGTCGGCCAGGTCGCGGTCGTCGCCCGGCCGGGCCCGGTCACCCGCCTGGTCGCCTACGTCGTGCCCTCGGGAGACGGCCCCGGCGACCTGGCGGCGGCTCTGCGGGAACGGCTGCCCGACCACATGGTCCCCTCGGCGTTCGTCCCGCTGGAGGCGCTGCCGCTGACCATCAACGGCAAGCTCGACCGGCGCGCGCTGCCCGCCCCGGACTTCGCGGCGGCCGTCTCGTCCCGCGAGCCGCGCGACGAGCGTGAGGCCGTCCTGTGCCGGGTCTTCGCCGAGGTGCTCGGCCTGCCCAGGGTCGGGATCGATGACGGCTTCTTCGAGCTCGGCGGCCACTCGCTGCTCGCGATGCGGCTCGCCGCCAGGATCCGCGCCGAGCTGGGGGTGCCGCTCAAACTGGCCGCCGTCATGGCCAGCCCGACTCCGGCGGAGCTGGCGGCACGCCTGGCGGGCGGCGCGCACGGCGGGTTCGAGGTGATCCTGCCGCTGCGGGCCGCCGGTGACCTGCCGCCGCTGTTCTGCGCGCACCCGCCCGCCGGGTTCGCCTGGCTGTACGGCGGGCTGCTGCCGCACCTGGACCCACGCAGGCCCCTGTACGGCATCCAGGCGCCCCAGCTCTCCGGGGAGGACTTCACCCCGGCGAGCCTGCGCGACCTCGGCCGGGCCTACGCCGACCGGATCGCCGCCGTCCAGCCCGCGGGGCCGTACCACCTGTTCGGCTGGTCCTTCGGCGGGCAGGTCGCCTATGCGATCGCGACGGCCCTGCGCGAGCGCGGCGAGGAGGTCGCCTTCCTCGGCGTCCTCGACACCTTCCCGATGGACGCCGAAGGCGAGGTGGGACGCACCCCCGAGGAGCTCGACGAGCTCAGCCGCGCCGAGACCGAGGAGTTCCTGCAGGGGCTGCGCGAGTCGGCGGGCGTGCTCGCCGACTTCGACGACGCCACCGTGCGGGCCATCGAGACCGTCCACCGCGCCTGCATGGGCCTGCTGCTCGGCGCCGACTACGCCCGCTACGACGGCGACCTGCTCGTCGTCACGGCGACGAAGGACCGCGTGGAGACCGGCGACCACCTCCAGTGGGCCGCCCACGTCGGCGGGGCGATCGTCAACCACGACGTCGACTTCACCCACGCGGAACTGCTCACTCCCGGGGCGCTCACCGTGATCGGCCCCATCGTCGACCGCGCGCTCAACGACACCGTGACCGACATCCCGACCGACATCCCGACCGACATCCCGACCGACATCCCGACCGACATCCCGACCGACATCCCGACCGACACAGTGACCGACACAGTGACCGCCCCGATGACCGACACATCCTCAGAGGAGGACCCCCGATGACCAACCCCTTCGAAGACGCGGACGCCTCCTACCTGGTGCTGGTGAACGCCGAGGGACAGCACTCGCTGTGGCCCGCCTTCGCCGACGTTCCCGGCGGCTGGGACAGCGTCCACGGCCCGGCGCCACGCGCCGACTGCCTCGCCTACGTCGAGGAGAACTGGACCGACATGCGCCCGCTGAGCCTCGTCACCGAGATGGGCGGCTGAGCTTGCTCGCTCTCGCCCCCGCCTCCTCCCCGGGCGGCGCCGCCGACGGCGGGCCGCCCCTCACCCAGCGGCCCTCCTCGCTGCTGCGCCGGTGCCTGCTGGCGCAGTGGCGCACGCTGGCCGCCGCCGTGACGGCGGCCGTCGTCAGGCAGGTCGCGCTGCTGGCCATCCCCTGGTGCGTGCAGCGGGCCGTCGACGACGGCATCGCGCGCTCCGACGCGGGCGTCACGCTCTCGTGGGCGCTGGTGATCCTCGCCGTCGCCGCGGCCCAGTGGGCCGGTCTGATCGGCTGGCAGTGGTGGGCCAACCTGGCCGACGCCAGAGTCGGCGTCAGCCTGCGGCACCGTCTCGTCCGGCACGTCGCCGCGCTCGGCGACGACGACCTGGTAGGGCAGGGCGGCCGGGGCGACCTCGCCCTGCGTGTGACCCGAGACGTCGACCTGGTGCGCATCTGGGTGCACGGGCTGACCACGTGGGCGGTCATCGCCACCACGTTCGCGGTCGTGCTGCCCGCCCTCGCCGCGCTCGAACCCGCCCTGCTGTACGTGACGCTCGCGATGCTGCCGCCGCTCGTCCTGGTCAACCTGGTGTTCCCACGCCGGTTCGAGCCCGCGCTCGCCGAGCTGTCCGACGCGCACGCCTCCCGCGCCGACGCCGTCGCGGACCTGCTGACCGTCGGCGGCGCGCTGCGCGGGCTCGGTGGCGCCGACGTCCTCCTCGGGCGTCACCACACGCGCAGCGCCCGCGTCGCGGAGGCGACCATGCGGGCCGCCCGCATCTCGGCGACCTGGTCGGCGCTCGGGCCGATGATCCCGCGCCTGGCCGTGGTCGCCGGGATCGGCTTCGGCGGCCTCGCGGTGCTCTCCGGAGACCTCACCATCGGCGGCCTCGTCGCGTTCACCTCGTGGATGGTCACGCTCACCCTGGCCGTCGGCGTCGCCGTCGAACGGTTCGCCGACCGCGGCCAGGCCGTCGTCGCCGCCCGCCGTATCGGGGAGATCCTCGCGCTGCGTCCCGCGCTGGCCGACCGGCCCGACCCGGTCCCGCTGCCCGCGCGCGGCGCGCTCACCTGCGAGGACGTGACGTTCACGCGCGGCGGGCGGCGTGTGCTGGGTCCCCTTTCCCTGTCGGTGCGGCCCGGGGAACTGCTCGCCGTCACCGGGCCGAGCGGTTCGGGCAAGTCGACGCTGCTGCGGCTGCTGTGCCGTCGCGCCGACCCCTCGGCGGGGACCGTCTCCTACGGGGGCCTCGACCTGCGCGCGGCGGACCCCGACGAGGTGGCCCGCCGTCTCGTCCTGGTGTCGCAGCGGCCCGTCCTGGTGTCCGGCACCGTCGCCGACAACCTGTGCCTCGGCCGTGACCTGGGCGACGCCGACCTGCGGGCCGCCTGCCACACCGCCGCCATCGACCTTCCCCTCGACGCCGAGGTCGGCGAGCGCGGCGGAGCGCTGTCCGGCGGCCAGGTGAAACGGCTCGCGCTCGCCCGCGCCCTGCTCGGCCGCCCGGCCGTGCTGCTGCTCGACGACGTCACCTCCGCCCTCGACGAGACGACGGAGGCGCACGTCCTCGACCGGCTGCGGCGGTGGTCACCGGAGACCGCCGTCGTCTTCGTGACCCACAGGGCCGCGGTCGCGGACGCCGCCGACCGCGTGCTCGACCTCACCGGTGCGGAGGTCTCCCATGGCTGAGACCGTCCTGCTGTCGGACGAGCCGTCCAGCGCGAGGCTGCTGCGCCGTGCCTGGCCGCACCTGCGGCCGTACTCGGGCAGGATGCTGGTCGCGCTGCTGCTCAGCCTCGCGGAGAGCGCCTCGCTGGTGGCCCTCGCGCCCCTCATCGGCGTGGCCGTGGAGGCGCTGACCGCCAACGACCGCGACCGGTTGCTCACGACCGTCGCGCTGCTGGCCGGACTCGTCGTGGCACAGGCTCTGCTGGCCAGGTTCGCCGCGACCACGCTGGCGAACGCGGGCGAGCACGTCGCCCGCGGCCTGCGCGAGCGCGCCGCGGAACGGCTCGCCGAGGCGCCGCTGCGCTTCATCGAGGCGCACCGCGACGGCTCGCTGCTGCAGCGCGCGACCGGTGAGATCGCCGAGCTGGCCATGTTCGTCCGCACCGCGCTGCCGAACCTGCTCGGCGTCACCGCGACGCTCGCCTTCACCACCGTCGTGCTGCTGGCCTACTCCTGGCCGCTCACCCTCGTGGTGGTGGCCGTCTTCCTGGCCCCCGCGGTGCTGGTCACCCGATGGTTCGCCAAGGACGCCGGGCCCGCTTTCGGCGCGCACGCCGGTGCGGAGGCCACCATGGCGGCCACCTTCGCCGAGACCCTCGACGCCCGCGAGGAACTGCGCGCGGCGGGCGGTCTGCCCGCGTGGATGGCGCGGTTCGACCGCGACAACCTCGCCACCCTCGCCACCCAGCGGCGCACGGTGCTGGTGGAGAACCGGATCGGCGCGATCACCCTCGTCGAGGGGGCCGCGATGGCCGTGCTCCTCGTCTTCGGCGCCTGGCTCGCCGTGGAGGGGCACCTGAGCGTCGGGACCGTCGTCGTCTTCGTGCTGGCCGGAAGGAACCTGTTCGAGGGGTTCGGCGACCTGTCCCAGCTCGCGGGGGAGGTGCAGACCGTGCGGGCCGGGCTGGCCCGCCTGCTCGACCTGCTGGCGGCGGGCGTCCCGGAGCCCGGAGGCGACCGGCCGCTGCCCGTCAAGGGGGAACTGCTGGCCGAGAAGGTCACCTTCCGCTACGAGGGCGACGCCGAGGTGCTGCGCGAGGTCTCTGTGGGGTTCGCCGAGGACGCTCACGCGGGGCTCGTCGGGGAGACCGGATCCGGCAAGACGACCCTGTCCAAGATTCTCAGCGGCCTCTACCGGCCCGACTCGGGGCGGGTCACCTTCGGCGGCGTTGACCTGAGCGAGGCTTCGCCGGACGAGGTGCGCAGGCGGATCGCGCTCGTGCCGCAGGAGGTCCACACGGTGTCCGGCTCTGTCGCCGACAACCTCGCCCTCGCCCAGGGGGAGCCGGGACGCGCCGACATGGAGGCCGCGTTCGAGGCCCTCGGCATCAGCGCGTTCGCCCAGGGGCTGCCGCGCGGCCTGGACACCCCGGCCGGAGACCTCTCGGCGGGGGAGCGGCAGATCCTCGGGCTGGTCAGAGCCGTGCTCGCCGATCCGGCCGTGCTCATCCTCGACGAGGCGACCGCCGACGTCGACCCGGTCACCGCCCGCAGCCTGGAGACCGCGCTCGCCCGGCTGCGCGAAAGCCGGGCGCTCATCGTCATCGCCCACCGCCCCTCGACCATCGAGCTGCTGCCACGCCTGGTCGCCCTGCGCGCGGGCGTGCTCGAAACCGGGAACGAGAACTGAGCCGGAAAGGAGCGCGGAGTTCGCCGGCCACCGGAGCCAGGGCGAGACCGGCGATCTCCGAGACGGGCTTGACGCAACCACACCCTATCCCTTTACTTAGGTTTGCCTTACCTAACTTTATTGTGATCCAGGAGACGCAGGATGCATCTCACCAGGGCCGTTCTCGGCCTCGTCACAGCCGGGCTGGTGGCTCTGACCACCGCCTGCGGCTCCTCCTCGCCGGCCCAGCCCGCCGCGGCGCCCGCCCAGGCCACCGCCACGCGGGTCGTCGAAACCGCCAACGGGCCGGTCAAGGTCCCCGCGGAGCCGAAGCGGGTCGTCTCCCTGCTCAACACCACCGCGGCCGTCCTCGAACTGGGCATCACCCCCGTCGCGATCCTCCAGGAGGCCGAGAGCGACTACTCCCCCGAGGACTGGGCGAAGGTCAAGGCCATCCCCGTCATCGGCGCCGACGAGACGTCCATCAACTACGAGCAGCTCGCCCAGCTCCAGCCCGACCTCATCGTCAGCACCCAACGCCGGGCGGAGGACTTCGGCTACGACAAGCTCAGCGCCATCGCCCCGACCGCCTTCTTCGTGACGGAGAACCCGGCCGACGTCCGCAAGGCACTCCCCGAGATCGCCGACGCGCTGGGCAGGAAGGACGCGATGGCCGGGAAGATCTCCGAGTACCGGGCGAAGGTCGCCGAGATCAAGTCGAAGTACTCGACCGTCCTGGCGAAGACCACATGGGACTACGTCGAGGGCGGCCCGGAGGGCTTCGTCGCCAACTCCCCGGTCTCCTGGCCCGGCCTGTTCATGGAGGAGGCGGGCCTCACGTTCTCCGAGGTCGCGACCGATGAGCGCGCCAACCGCGGGGTGCGGCTCTCCTTCGAGCAGATCTCCCGGTTCGAGAAGACCACCGTCGTCTTGTACGGCGCGCAGCCCGACGGCAGCGCGGACCCCGCGACGCGAAAGCTGCTCGACCAGGGCTCCTGGAAACTGCTGCCCGCCGCGAAGGAGGGACACGTCTACCCGATCAAGTACGGCTACCAGTACAGCTACAAGGGCGTCCTGGAGATCCTCGGCCAGCTCGACGCCATCCTCGCCAAGCTCACCTAAGGACCCGCGATGTCTGATGTCACGATCGTCGAATACCCCCTCAAACCGCGCCTGCTGGAGGTCAGCCGGGTCCGGCGGATCACCCCGTCCACCGTCCGGGTCACCCTGACGGGCCCCGACCTGGAGGGCTTCCAGGAGGCGGCGCCCGCCGACCACGTCAAGCTCTGCTTCCCCGAACCCGGCGCGGACCTGCCGGTGATGCCGACCCTCGGCCCCGACGGCCTGGAACCGCCGCCGCCCGGCGCGCCCCGCCCGATCTTCCGCGACTACACCATCCGCTACCACCGGCCGCAGGACCTGGAGATCGACGTCGACATGGTCGTCCACGGCCACGGTCCCGGGTCGGCCTGGGCGGACCAGGCGGTCCCCGGCAAGCGGATCGGCGTGATCGGCCCCCGCGGCTCGGTCATGGTGCCGCTCGACTGCGACTGGTACGTGCTGGGCGCGGACGAGACCGCCCTGCCCGCCCTCGCCCGCTGGCTCGAGGCACTGCCGCGCGGAGCGACCGTGTTCGCGTTCGCCGAGATCGCCGACACCCGGGAGGAACAGGAGATCAGCAGCGTCGCCGACGTCAGCCTGACCTGGCTCTACCGCGGCGATGCCGCGCCGGGCACCGGAGACCTGCTGGAGAAGGCCATCCGCGGCGTGCGCAAACCCCCGGGGGAGGGGTTCGCCTGGGTCGGCGGCGAGGCGGGCACGCTCAAGCCCATCCGCCGCTACCTGCGGGGTGAGTTCGGGCTCTCCAAGGACCGGATCGACGTCGACGGGTACTGGAAGCGCGGTGTGGTCAACCTCGACCACCACGAGGACGAAGAGGACTGAGTGGGCTTCCCCTCGCTGCAGGCCGACGCCGTCCTCCTGATGTGGGTGCAGCTGCTCGTCATCGTGGCGGCGGGACGGCTGCTCGGCGCCGCCTTCCGGCGGATCGGGCAGCCGGGCGTCGTCGGCGAGCTGCTGGCCGGTGTGCTGCTCGGCCCCTCGGTCCTCGGCTGGCTCTGGCCCGCCGCCGCCGCGATCGTCGTCCCCGACGACCGGCTGGCGGCGGCGCCGCTCAACGCCATCGCCTGGCTCGGCGTCGCGTTGCTGCTCGTGCTGACCGGCCTGGAGACCGACCTCGCGACGATCAGGAGGCTGGGCCGCGCCTCGGCCCTCATCGCCGCGGGCGCCCTTGGCCTGCCCTTCGCCGCGGGGATCGGGATCGGCCTGCTGATGCCCGCCTCCTTCCACGGCGACGCCGCGACCAGGATCGCCTTCGTCCTGTTCATCGCGATCGCGCTGAGCATCTCGTCGCTGCCGGTGATCGCCAGGATCCTCACCGAGCTCGGCCTCGTCCGGCACGACACCGGACAGATGATCATCGCGGTGGCGATGACGAACGACCTCGCCGGATGGGCCGCCCTCGGCCTGGTCACCGCGCTGGCACAGGCGGGCACCCTGTCCTTCGGCACCGTAGCCACGCTGCTCGGCGGCGTCGCGCTGCTCCTGGCCGCCGCCCTGACCGCCGGGCAGCGGCTCGTGGACGCCGCGCTGCGGGCCGTACGGGAACGGGGGACCGAGTACGGCGGCCTCGTCGTCGCGGTCGTCGCCACCGGCGCGCTGGCCGCCCTCGCCCACCTTGCGGGATCCGACGTCGTGATCGGCGCCTACCTGGCGGGACTGCTGCTCAGCCGTTCCCGGTTCTTCCCCGCCCAGCTCAGGCAGCAGCTCGAACCCCTCACGGTCACCATCCTGGCGCCGGTGTTCTTCGCCACCGCGGGGCTGCGCCTGGACCTGACCGCCCTCGCCGACGCGCAGGCGCTGCTGTGGGCGGGCGTGGTGCTCGTCTGCGCGGTGGCGACCAAGGTCGCGGGCGCCCTGGGCGGCGCGCTCCTGGCCAGGGTCGGCCTCCGTGACGGGCTCACGATCGCCGTCGGCCTCAACGCCAGGGGCGCGGTCGAGGTGGTCATCGCCACCGTCGGCCTGCAGACGGGAATCCTCAGCGCCACCGCCTACACCGCGATCGTCCTGATGGCGATCGTCACCACGGTGATGGCGCCCCCGCTCCTGCAGGCCCTGCGCCCCGCCCGCGCCAGGACGACCGCGACAGCCGAGGTGCCGGTATGACCGCCGTCCGGTCCGCCGTCCGGTCCAGGGGGCGGGCCCGCGGCAACGCGCTGCGCGCCGGGGGCGCGCTGCTCGCCGCCGCGCTGCTGGCCCTCGCCGTGATCGGGAGTCTCGCGATCGGGTCGAAGGCCATCCCGGCGGGGGACGTCGTCAGGCTCCTGCTGCACCCGGACACCTCGGACGCGGCCCACGTCATCCAGGATCTGCGGGTCCCCAGGACCCTGCTCGGGATCGGGGCGGGCGCGTCCCTGGCCCTCGCGGGCGCGCTCATGCAGGCCCTCACCCGCAACCCGCTGGCCGACCCGGGCGTCCTCGGCGTCGAGGCGGGCGCGGTCATCGCCATCGCGGTGGCCATCGGCCTGTTCGGGCTGCACGACCTGCGGGACTTCGTCTGGTTCTCCTTCGCGGGTTCCGCGATCGCCGCGGTCGTCGTCTACCTCATCGGGTCGAGCGGGCGGACGGGCGCGACCCCCGTACGGCTGGCGCTCGCCGGAACGGCGGTGAGCGCGGCCCTCGCCTCGGTCACCCAGGCGTTCGTGCTGACCGATCCCACGGCGTTCGACCAGTACCGGTACTGGGGGACCGGCGCCCTCAGCGGGCACGATCTCACGGTCGCGGCGAAGGTCGCCCCCTTCATGCTCGCCGGTCTGGTCTTGGCGATGTCGCTCGGCACGTCCCTGAACGCCATGGCGCTCGGCGACGACACGGGACGGGCCCTCGGCGTCAGGCCGGGCCGTACCCGGCTGCTCGGCGTCCTCGCCGTCACCCTCCTGTGCGGCGCGGCGACCGCGGCCGTCGGGCCCATCGGGTTCGTCGGCCTGGTCGTGGCGCAGGCCGCCCGCCTCACCGTCGGCCAGGACAACCGCTGGGTGCTGCTGTACTCGCTGCTGCTCGGCCCCGTGCTGGTGCTGGCCGCCGACATCGTCGGCAGGCTCGTGCTGTGGCCCGCCGAGCTCGAGGCCGGAGTGGTCACCGCCTTCATCGGCATGCCGGTCTTTCTCGTCCTCGTCCGCCGCAGGAGGATCGCCCAGTTGTGAACGCGCCCAACGCCACCAGGCGCCGGAGCCCGGCGGAACCCCGCGCGGCCCGCGGCGGCAGGCCGGGGATCACGGTTGCGACCCCGGGCCGGGGCATCGCCTTCCGGGTCGACCGCAGGGCCGCCCTGGTCGGCGTCGCCCTCGCGGCCGCCGTGGCCGTCCTCACCGTCTTCGCCATCGGGACCGGCCAGTACCAGATCTCCCCCGGAGACGTCCTGCGCGTCCTCTCGGGAAACGGCGAGCGCGCCCACACGTTCGTCGTCGAGACGCTCCGGCTGCCGCGCGTGCTGACCGGCCTCCTGGTGGGAGCGGCCCTCGGCATGGCGGGAGCGGTCTTCCAGAGCCTCACCCGCAACCCGCTGGGCAGCCCAGACATCGTCGGGTTCACCACCGGGGCCGCGACCGGCGCGCTCATCCAGATCATCGTGCTCGGCGGGGGAATGGCCGCCGTGGCGGGCGGCGCGCTCGCGGGCGGCCTGCTCACCTCACTGGCCGTCTACCTCCTCGCCTTCAGGGACGGGGTGCAGGGCTACCGGCTGATCCTGGTCGGCATCGCCGTCAACGGAGGCCTGGTCGCGACCAACGTCTACCTGATCGCGCGGGCCGAGTTCGCCGACGCCCACGTCGCCGCGACCTGGATGACCGGCAACCTCAACGGGCGCGGCTGGGGCCATGTGTACCTGCTCGCCACCACGCTCGTGGTCCTGCTCCCCGTCACGCTGGCGTTCGGCAGGAGGCTGAAGCTCATGGAGCTCGGTGACGAGCCCGCGACCGCGCTGGGCGTGCGGGTCGAGCGGTCCAGGCTCTGGCTCATGCTGCTGGGCGTCGCCCTCACCGCCATGGCGACCGTCGCCGCCGGGCCCATCCCGTTCGTCGCGCTCGCCGCCCCCCAGCTCGCCCGCGGACTCGCCAGGTCGGCCGCCCCCGTCCTGGCCCTCTCGTGCCTCATGGGCGCGTTGCTGCTGGTCGCCGGGGACCTGGCCGCCCAGCGGGTGCTCGCTCCCCTCCAGCTTCCGGTCGGGGTGATGACCGGTTCCCTCGGCGGCGTCTACCTGGTCTGGGTCCTCGTCTCCGGATGGAGAAGGCGCTGACCGGGCGGCCGTGACCCGCGGCGGGGCCGTCGCCCGGTGGGAACATGCCTCACCGCTCCGCCGCGTACGGCCGCCGCCCCGTGAGCGCGCCCGCTACCCGCCTGCCCCGTACGGCCGTCGCCGCCACTCCATGGCCGACCACGGCATCTCCAGCTCCTCCAGGGAACCGATCTCCCTGGGCTTCAGCTCCGACAGGCCGGGCGCCTCCCGGTGCCGGACGAAGACCCGCTCGGCGTAGCGGTGGCCGGTGTCGGCGCCGATCACCAGGTGCGTCCTGCCCGGGCTCCGCGCGGCGACCCAGCGGGCGACCAGGTAGGCGGCGCCGGTCGACAGGCCCGCGAACACCGCGTGGTCACGCAGCAGCGCGACCGCGCCCGCCATGGCGTGGCGGAAGTCGAGCCAGTGCACGGCGTCGTAGAGCTCGTGGCGCACGTTGCCGAAGGGGATCGAGCTGCCGATCCCGGCGATGATCGCCTCCGGGTCGCTGAATGTCTCGCTGCCGAAGGTGACGCTGCCGAACGGTTGGAGGCCGACCAGCCGGACCTCCGGGTTCTCCCGGCGCAGATACTCGGTCACGCCTCCGGTCGAGGCCCCGGAACCGACGCCGCCCACGACGGTCAGCTCGTCCGTGCCGAGCTCGGCGGCGACGAGGTCGGCGAACTCCTGGTATCCCAGGTAGTGGATGTCGTCGTGGTACTGCCGCATCCAGTACATGTCGGGGCGCTCGGCGAGCAGCTCGCGCACCCGGCGCACCCTGGCCTCCTGGTCCAGCCGCAGGGACGAGGACGGCGGCATCTGCTCGACGGTCGCGCCGAGGATCTCCAGCTGGGCGCGGACCGCCACGTCGACCGTGGTCGAGGCGACGATGTGGCAGCGCATGCCGTAGCGGTGGCAGGCCAGCGCGAGGGAGGTGGCGTAGATGCCGCTTGAGCTGTCGACCAGGACCTGTCCCGGTTCGACCGCTCCGCGCTCCAGGAGGGCGCGGACCGCGGCGAGCGCCGAGTAGATCTTCAGCGTCTCGAACCTCGCGAGGACGACGTTGGCGCCGAGCCGGATCAGCTGGGGCGTCTTCAGGGCATCCGCGATGTGCTCACGCACCGCCATAACCGCCCCAGGCGAACGAGCACTGGTACCCCAGCTCCCCGAAGAACGCCGACAGCTCGTCCATCCGTTTCCTGGCGAGCCGGTCGGCGAACAGGTATCCGATCACGCCGCCGGTGTGGGCCACGAAGACCCCGTCCGCGCCGAAGTAGCGGCGGTTGGCGGCGACGGCGTCGTGGGTCACCTTGGGCAGCACCTCCTGGGAGAGGGCGGCGCTGGTCGTCGCGGCCCGGGCGACCCCCACGACGTCCCCGGCCCGGAACGCCGCGAGGGCGCCCTCAAGGCACGCCCGGTAGGCGTCACCGCGGGCGGTGTAGTGGCCCAGGAGCAGCGGCGTCACCCCGGCGGTGTCCACCGCCCCCGGTTCGACCACGAAACACGTGTGGAAGCCGACCGAGGTGCCCAGGCGCTCGGCCACCTCGTGACGGTCGCTGAGGTAGAGGGCGGACTCGTCGAGGAAGACGCTGTCCGCGCGTTCGATCCGGGAGAGGATGTCGATCACCTCGATCTGGTCGTAGGGCATCCCGAAGAACTGGAAGAGGCAGCGCAGGGTGGCCACGATGTCCGCCGTGGAACTGGCCATGCCGACGCCGACGTTCAGTTCCGTGTGCCTGCTCCACCGCCCCCGCGGCAGCCGGAGCCCGTGCCTGCGCAGGAAGAGCCGCGCCCCCCTGGACGCTTTCTGAAGGGCGGGAAGCGGTTCGGCGTCGCCGCAGCCCTCGGTGAAGTACGCCCAGGAGTAGCGGTCGACCGGGAAGGAGATCACGCCGATGGCGCGCTTCCCCCGGTGTGCGACCGGTCCCTGGAACAGCTCTCCCAGCGTGCCGTTGCACACGCCCGAGGCCATCCTGGCGCTCGCCGGGACGGCGCGGACGGTCCCGCGGCCGGGTCGTGGCGCGAGGGTCATCGCTCACCGGCCGATCGAACGCAGGTAGGCGCCGAACTCCTCCGCCGCAGTGACGTTGCGCGGCCCGCTGACCGCCTCGCCGTAGTTCAGCACGAAGTAGTGGTTCTGTTGTACGGCGGGCACCGACCGCAACACGGGATTGGACGCCAGGAAGGCCCGTTTGCCGGAAACCGGCAGGTCGCCGTAGTCGATGATGACGATCACCTCGGGCCTGGCGGCGACGACGGACTCCCAGCTCACCGTCGTCCAGCCCTTCTTCACGTCGCCGAGCACGTTGCGCCCGCCCGCCGCCTCGATGATGCCGGTCGGCGAGGCGTAGCCGCCCGAGGTGTACGGCTGGTCGGTGCCGGAGTCGTAGACGAAGACCCGGGCCGGTTCTGCGCCGGCCGGACGCGATCGCCTCAGCCTGTCGACGCGCCCCCGCAGCTCGGCGACCAGGGCCTCGGCCCGCTGCTCGACGCCGAAGATCCTGCCGAGGTTGAGCAGGTCGGTGTAGACCGACTCCATCGGCGGCACCGGTTTCCCGTCGCCGTAGCCGAAGCAGCTCTCGGTCTGCACGTAGCTGTGGATCCCCACCTGCTCCAGGAGCTTCGGGGTGATCCCGCGGTCCTCGCTGAAGCCGCCGCCCCAGTAGGACATCACCCAGTCGGCCTTGGCGCCGACCACGATCTCCTTGCTGATCCGCCCGTTGCCCAGCCGGGGCACCCGGGCGTAGTCCGCACGCCACGGCGACCCGGCGATCGCGGAGTCGAAGAGGGTGTTCATCACGTAGCCCCGCATCTGGCCCGCGAGCCCGAGGGAGAACATCTTCTCGACCGCGCTGACGTCGTAGGCCATCGGCCTTTGCGGACGCGGGTAGGTGACCTGCTGCCCGCAGTCGGTGATGGTGACGGGGCGGGGGCCGGGATCGGCTGCGGGCCGTACGTTCGCCCCGCATCCGGTGACCAGCACCAGCCCGGCCGGGAGTGAGACCAGGAGGCGGCGCAGTGGGGAACGCGTCATGTGCGGGCACCTTTCGGGATCGCGCTGGTGTGGCCGGAGTCGGCGCCGAGGTCGTAGAGCAGCTGCGTCGCACCGGTCCGCGGATGGATCACGACCGTCGCGTCCACGCCGAACACTCGTTTGACCAGCTCGGGGGTGAGGACGTCCGCGGGGCGGCCGGTGGCCGCCAGGGAGCCGCCGCAGAGCACGCCGAGCCGGTCGCAGGCGGCGGCGGCGAGGTTGAGGTCGTGCAGCGCGACCAGCACGGTGAGCCCGGACGCGCGCAGGAACGCCGCCAGCTCGACCTGGTGGCGTACGTCGAGATGATTGGTGGGTTCGTCGAGCACCAGCACCCGGGGTTGCTGCGCCAGCGCCCTGGCGATCAGCACCCGCTGCCGTTCGCCGCCGGACAACGTCAGCACGCCGCGGTCCGCGAGATGGGCGACGCCGACCTGCTCCATGGCCGACCGGCACAGCTCGCGCTCCTTCTGGCTGAGGGCCTGGCCGTGCGGCAGGTGTGGGGTGCGGCCGAGCGCGACCATCTCCTCGACGGTGAAGTCCAGCTCGCTCTGGCTGTCCTGGGCCAGCGCGGCGACGAAGCGGGCGCTGCCGCGCAGGGACATCCCGGCCACGTCCGCGCCGTCGAGCAGCACGGCCCCGCCGGTCGGGCGCAGCGCGCGGTAGACGCAGCGCAGGGCGGTCGACTTGCCACTGCCGTTCGGGCCGACCAGGCCGACCACCTCGCCGCTCGCGACGTCGAGCCGCAGCTCGCGGACCAGGGCCCGCCCGGCGATCTCGACGGAGACCCCGTCAAGGCGCAGCTCCATTTACCGCCCCCCGAACAGGTAGCCGTTGCGACGCAGGAGGGCGACGAACACCGGGACGCCGACCAGCGCGGTGACCACTCCGAGCGGCAGTTCCTGCGGCGAGAAGAAGGTCCGCGAGGCGATGTCGGCCCACACCGTGAAGCAGGCCCCGGCGAGCGGCGCAACGGCCAGCACGCGGCGATGGGTCGAGCCGACCAGCATCCGCACCAGGTGCGGCATCACCAGCCCGACAAAGCCGACCGCCCCGCTGACCGCGACCAGCAGGCCGGTGACCACGGACGTGAGGGCGAACATCCACCGCCGCGTCGCCGCCGCGTCGACGCCGAGGCTCGCCGCCGTCTCGTCGCCCGTGGCCAGCGCGTCCAGCGCCCTGCTGCGTCGCAGCAGCACGACGACGCAGCACAATACCCCGGCCGCGGCGGGCGGCAACGACCCCCAGGTGGCCGCGCCGAGGCTGCCCAGTGTCCAGAACAGCACCGTGCTTGCCGCCTGGTAGTCGGGTGATAGGAAGACCACCAGGCTCGTCACCGCCTGGAACCCGTACGCGAGCGCGATCCCGGTCAGCACCAGCCGCAGCGGGGTCAGGCCCGCCCGGCCGCGCGCGGCGAGGTAGACCAGCACGGAGGCGCACAGCGCGCCGAGCAGGGCCGCCGCGGAGACCGCGTAGACGCCGAGGCCGGTGAACAGCCCGAACACCACGACCGACGACGCTCCGACCGACGCGCCCGAGGAGATGCCCAGCACGAACGGATCGGCCAGCGCGTTGCGCACCATCGCCTGGACGGCGACGCCGACCACGCTGAGCCCGGCGCCGACCAGCACCGCCAGCAGCACTCGCGGCACGCGGACCTGCCAGACGATGCTGTAGCCGGGCACCTCGTCGGCGGTGATCGTGCCGCCGGTGACGGCCGCCCCGACGTAGCGCACGACGTCGCCGAGGGGGATCGTCGTCGGGCCCAGCGCGATCCCGGCCAGGACCGTCGCCAACAGGACCGCCGACAGCACCAGCAGGACCGTGGCAACGTGCGGGCGCCGCGAGGTTCCCACCGGTCAGCCGGCCCGGGTGCCGCGCACGATCAACCGCGTCGCGTGGTTGTCGTACGGCGCGCCGTCGAACCCGCCGAAGCACTCGACGTCCACGAAGCCCGCCGCCTCGAACAGCGCGCGCAGCTCGGCGCCGCTGTAGACGAAGCACGTCAGCGACCCGTGCCTGGCCCTGCCGTCGCGCACCAGCGTCCAGTCGGTGCGGTACCTGGTCCAGTCGTCGAGGATGGTGTCCGACATGAACACCTGGCCGTTGTCGACCTTCACCACCTTCGGCTGGCCCGCCCAGCGGGCGTAGGTCTCCTTGCCCATCACGTCGACCACCAGCCTCCCGCCGGGCACCAGCGAGTCGTGCGCGTTCCGCAACACCTGGAGGTTCTGCTCCGGCGCCTCGAAGTAGCCGAACGACGTGTACAGGTTGATGACCGCGTCGAACGCGCCGGCCCGCACGTAGTCCCGCATGTCGGACCGCACCAGCTCGACCTCGACCTCGGCGTCGGCGCAGGCCCGCTCTGCCTGGGAGAGCATGACCGGGCTGAGGTCGATGCCGGTCACGGTGTATCCACGCCGTGCCAGCGGCACGGTGAACACGCCGATCCCGCAGCACTGGTCGAGCACGCGGGCCCCGGAGGGGAACCGCAGCAGCGGCGAACCGGTCACGTCCTCGGCCGCCCGCGCCGCCCGTTCCCGGGAGAACATCACCTCGGCGAAGCCCGTCCACAGCTCCTCGTCCTCGTACCAGTGCATTCCTGCCGACCTCCTCGTGAATCGGAGCCATACGTCGCCCGCGTCCGGCCGCCGTCCTGAACGCCGTCCTGAACAGGGAGTCGTGCGGGTGGCGCCGCCGGTTCCCGGCCAGTGCCGATCGGGTGCCGATCGGGTGCCGATCGGGGAGGAAACCCGCGGGAAGCGGCGTGAAGCCGGTGCCGGTGGCGGACGGTGGCGGTGTGTGAAGCCGGCGGCCAGGACAGGGCGGTGGCGGTGTGAAGACGGTGGCCAGGACAGGGCGGCGCATCCTCACGGAACCCGGCGGGGATCCGCGACGACTACCTGGGTGCGGGACGCAGGCGGGACGGCGTCCGCCCACGCCGGGTTCCCGGCAGGGGGGAGGCGTCCCGGCCGGGGCGGACCGGTTCCGGGGATCGGCTTTCGAGGAGGTCACGCAGGATGGACGCGAACACGGCCCGTGCCTGGACGGCGCGCTGGGACCGTCAGCAGGAGCGCTACATCGCCGATCGCGAGGAACGGTTCGCCGTCGTCGCGGACGTGGTCGCCGAGGCGACCGCGGGCAGCCCCGCGCCGCTGCTCCTGGACCTGGGCTGCGGCCCGGGATCGATGTCGGCGCGCCTGGCGAGCCGTCTGCCCAAAGCCGTCATCGTCGGCCTGGACCAGGATCCCGTGCTGCTGGCACTGGCGCGCGACGGCTACCGGGACCTCGCGCGCTTCGTCGACGTCGACCTGGCGTCACCGGGCTGGTCGACGGGGCTTGAGCTCACGGGGCCCGTGGACGCCGCGGTCTCGACCACCGCGCTGCACTGGATCCCCGAGGACCGGCTCGGCGCCGTGTACGAGGAGGCGGCGACCCTGCTGCGACCCGGCGGTGTGCTGGTGAACGCGGACAACCTGTACGACGAGCAGCCCGTCCTGGCCGGGCTGGCCGCCGCCGTACTCGAGGGGCGGGCCGCCCGGGTCGGCGTGTCCCACCACGAGGACTGGGCCACCTGGTGGCAGGCCGTCTCCGCCGAGCCCGGGCTGGCCGTCGCGATCGCGGAACGGGAACGCCGCGGGGCCCGCGGCGGGGTCACCGAGCTGTCGGTCCTGCGGCATGCCGAGCTGCTGCGGGCGGCCGGTTTCGCCGAGGTGGGCACCGTCTGGCAGTCGGGCAACGACGTGGTGCTGGTCGCGGTGCGCTGACGTCGTGACGGGCCGCCGGGCGCGCGGGCCCGGCGGCCCGCGTGGCCGTGGGAGGTCCGTCCGGCCGCGCGGGGCCCGGCAGTGTGGTTTCAGGCCGTAGGAGGTGGACGGGGGGCGTCCGCATCCTCCGTCAGGGCCGCGTCGAGAAGCTCGTGTGGTTCAGCTGTAGGAGGTGGACGGGGGCAGCTCGCCGGTGAGGTAGTGCGCGCCGACCTCCCGCGCCTTGTAGGCGACCGGGTCGTGCAACGTCAGCGTGCGGGCGTTGCGCCAGAACCGGTCGAAACCGAACCGGGAGGCGGTGCCCCGCGCGCCGATGAAATCGAAGATCCGCGTCGTCGTCTCGTTGACCACCCGGGTGGCGACGACCTTGGCCGAGGAGATCGTCACACCGGCTTCGCCCCGCTGCTCCGCGGTCAGCGCCCCGCCCCGGTCGGCGGCGTCCTGCAGGGCGGCGACGGCGTGGTCGGCGAGCAGACCCGCCGCCCTGACCCCGGCGACCAGCTCTCCGTAACCGGCCAGGACGTAGGGGTCCCGGGCGGCGGACTCGGCCCCGCTCAGCGCCCAGGGCCTGGCGTTGCGCCTGGTGTACTCGGCGGCCTCGGCCAGCGCGCCCTCGGCGAGGGCGACGTACACCTGGGTGAGGATCGACTGGTAGGACAGCGCGGACAGCGACAACCTGACCATCCTCGGGTCGTGTGCCTCCCGGGGGAGCGCGCCGACCACCTGGCCGACGGTGACGTGCACCCGATCGAACATCACGCTCCCGCTCGCCGAGAGCCGCTGTCCCATGTTGTCCCAGTCCGCCGGGTGGCTGACTCCCGCGGCGTGGGCGTCCACGACGAGCGTGAGCCGTTCGCCGTCGTCGTCACGGGTGGCGTTGACGACCAGCCGGTCGGCCACGCTCGCCCCGGTGGCGAAGGTCCTGGTGCCGTTGAGCAGATACCCGTCCGCGACGGGGGTGGCCAAGATCGCGTCCTGAGGGTTGCTCACCGCCGCCCAGAACCATCCCCGCTCCGCCGTCTCCCGCCACGTCCTGGCGGTCAGCTCGGCCTGGTCGAACAGCCCGACACGCCACAGGTGCAGGTAGTGGTACCCCAGCAGGTGGCCGATCGAGGCGTCCGCCGCGGAGACGATCCGGGTCACCGCGTGCGTCGCGGCGTGATCGTGCGGGGACAGGGCGAGCAGCCCGGACTTTCGGAGCAGCTCGATCTCGCGCACCGGCGGCCTGTTCGCGCGGTCCCGGTCCGTCGCGTCGGCCCGCAGCCGCTCGGCAAGTCGCCCGGCCGCGGTCCGGGCGTCGTCAGGTCTCATGTCGTCCTCATCGAGTCGTCGTTCGCCGCCGGTGAGTGCCCCGGTGGATCGTCTGGTGAACTCCCGGGTGACCGCCGCCGCGACGCCAGCCACGCGACGAGCAGCACGAGCGGGAGGAGCGCGCACTGGGCGGCGACCGCCAGCCAGAACAGCGGGGCGTTGCCCGCCCTGTCGAACGCCCCGTAACCGGCGCCGCCGATGATTCCGCTGCCGAACGCGCCGACTCCGGCGGCGAGACGCTGCTGGCCGAACACGACGGCGGGGGACCGGGCGGACCTGGCCAGGGCCTCGAGGTCGTTCTTCAGGAACAGCACGACCTCACCCAGGCAGACCACCACCGCCCCGGCCGCGATCGCGGCGGCGCCGCCGAGCGCGAGGACCGTCATTCCCACGGCCATGGCGGTGAAGCCCAGCGCCATCGCCCGGGTGTGGCGCATCCTTCCGACCCAGCCTGCCAGCACGGGCTGCATCACCGCCAGGAGCAGCGAGTGCAGCATCAGCACGGCGCCGTAGAACGCGGAGGAGACCCGGGGCACGGTGTAGACGGGCAGGTAGTAGTAGAAGTACATGTGCAGGTAGAGGGTCCACGCGGTCACCGCGAACGGCAGCGCCGGGATTCCGGCCAGGACCCGCGACGGCGCCTCCGCCCCCGCGCCGGGATCGTGGTCGCGGCTGTCCGGCAGCAGCGCGTGCCCGGCCGTCAGGACTGCCAGCAGCATGACGACCGCGGTGAGCAGCGCGCCGGGGGCCTCGAGCGCGAAGGGCCCCGCCGCCAGCGGCCCGAGCGCGACCCCGGCGTTCAGCGCGGAGTTGCTCGCCGACAACAGCCGGGGGCGGCTCTCCCGGTCGGCGCCGTGCACCAGATACGCCTTGGCCGAGGGCAGGTAGAGCGCGGCACCGCAGCAGACGACGACCAGACCGGCGATCATCACGGCGGGCCGATCCAGGCCCGCGGCGAACCCCGCGAACCCGGCGACGTGCAGCAGCAGCGCCAGCAGCAGGGTCCGCCGCAGGCCGAGCCGTACGGCGACGGCCGCGCCCGCCACGCACCCGGCGAACTGCAGCAGCGAGGCCGCCGCGAGCACCGCGCCGACCACGCCGAGGTCCATGCCGAGCCGCTGGTGCAGCAGGACCGACGTGAAGGGCAGTACGGCGAAGCTGCCCAGCGTGGTGACGAACGAACTCGCGAGCATGAACCGCTGGGCGCCCGTGAGCCTCAACGCCCCCTTCTCCGCCCGCGCCGTCTCACCGTCCACCGTCTCACCGGCCACCGTCTCACCGGCCACTGTCTCACCACTCGTCGTCCATGAGGGGGTGCACGCCGCGGGCGGCGCTGAGCGCGTTGTACATCGCGAGCTCGGTCGTCGCCCCTTCGGCCAGCAGCAGCCCGGCGCAGGCGCGCTGGTCGCCGAGGTCGCCGACCTCGGTTCCGGCCGCCATGGTCGGATACCACTCGGGGGCGCCGGGATGGGAGGGCAGGTCCTCGATGCCGGTCACCCCGGTGAACGTACCTGGACGGCCGGGATAGATGAGGACCGTCGCCGTCGCCGTCGGCCGTGTCGCCGCCGTGTCACTCGTCGTCTCCACCGTCCCCGTCGTCTCCACCGTCTCCACCGTCTCCACCGTCCCCGTCGTCCCCGTCGTCCCCGTCGTCCCCGTCGTCCCCGTCGTTCCCGCCGTGCCGCTCGTCGTGCCGGTCGCCGTGTCGAGCAGCGCCGGGGCACGGCCGAGCGCCATGTCGATCATCGCGTCGTAGACGTCGACGCCGAGGGAGCGGCACATCGCCTCGCCCGCCAGGCAGCCGCCGATCCGGGCGTTGATCTCGACCAGCTCGGGCCCGTCCGAGGTGAGCACGAACTCGACGTGGGCGAAACCCCGGGTGTGCCCGGCCGCGGCGAGCACCCGCGCCACCCAGTCGTCGACGGCCGCCAGGTCGGGGGCGGGCAGCAGCACGGGAAACGACAGCAGATCCTCCCTGCCGAACCAGCGCGCGGACAGCAGCCTGCCCGTGACGCCGAGGAGCCGGGTCCGGCCGGCCCAGCTCAGGGTCTCCGCGCTGTACAGCGGGCCGGTGAGGTACGGCTCGGCGAACAGACGGCCGAGCAACGCCCGGCCCGCGGCCTCGCGCAGGGCCGCGTCGAGCTGTTCACCGTCCCGCACCAGCCACACGTTGCGCGACCCGGTCCCCGCGGAGTCCTTGAGCACCGCGGGCAGGCCGACCACGTCGCGGACCAGCGCGGCGGAGGCGGTGTGGTCAGGGCCCGGCGGCAGCGCGACGGCCGTGCCGCGGGACAGGCCTCGCTCGTGCAGCAGCACCCGGACCGCGCGCTTGTCGCGCAGCGTGCGGACCACAGCGGGATCCGGGCCCGGCAGCCCGAACCGCGCGGCCAGCTCGGCCCCCGGCCGCATCCAGGTGTCGGTCGAGTTGACCAGCCCGCGCAGGTCCGGCAGGCGGCCGAGTACCGCCGCGCATTCGGCCACGTCGTGGGTGTCGACGTCGACCACGTCCAGTGCGTCCGGCGCGAGGCGGCCAAGCTCGTGGCGGTAAACCCCGCGCCCGCCGGTGAGCAGGCACAGACGCTGCCCCGCCCGCTCCGCGGCCGCGACCATGCGGCTGAGCCCGAAGGTGAGCGCTTCCAGTACGGCGATGGTCACCAGGTCTCCGATCTCTCCGGCGCGGCCGGCGCGCGGCGACGCGCGTCCGGTACCGAGTAGTCGTCCGGCGTCCCCGCCGGGTTCCCGGCGATCGCCCGCTGCCCTGGCCGTCCTGGCTCCCCGCCGGGTCACGGGGCGTCGGAACCCGGCGGGGACCCGCGGTCAGGCGGCCCGGTCGGCCGCCGCCAGCGATTCGATCAGCTGGCTTCTGGCCCGTGCGACCCGGGAGCGCACCGTGCCCACCGGGCAGCCGATCATCGCGGCGGCCTCGGTGTACGGCATGCCCACGAGCTGGGTCAGGACGAAGGCCTCGCGGCGCTCGTGCGGCACCCTGGCCAGCAGGTCGGCCAGGGCGACGCCGTCCTCGCAGCCGGGCAGCCCGCGGGGCTGGCGCCGTTCGGCGGCGGACTGCCAGTCGGCGAGGTCGGCGACGATCGGGCGGCAGGCCGCGGAGCGGAACCGGTCGACGACGACCCGCCGGGCGATGGTCAGCAGCCAGGTGCGGGCGGAGGAGCGACCGGCGAACCTGGGCAGGCTGCCCAGGACCCGCAGGAACGTCTCCTGCGTCAGGTCCTCCGCCGTGTGGGCTCCGGCGAGGTAGGCGACGAACCTGCGCACGTCCGGATAGACGGCGCGGGTGAAGGCCTCGACGGCCGCGGGGGTTCCTCCGCGCGCGGCCAGTGCGAGCACGGTCACGTGCTCGTCGGAGAAAACGGGGGTCTCTTCGTGGTGCGGGGCGCGGTGATCGCGCATGGCAGAGCTCATGGTGATCGTTCCTTCAGGCGCAGGGTAAACGGGCACGCGTTCGGAGGGACGCGCTCGCTGAGCGGAACCGGCGGCACGGGGGCACGGGGGCACGGGGGCACGGGGGCACGGCGGGGACCGGGCGGTCCGGGGCACGGCGAAGAGGCCGGGCCGTCCTGTGACCGGCTCGGTTGAGAGGGCGGATCAGCCCCGGGGGAGGGACGGCCGGGCGTGGCCGCTCGGCGCGCGCCGGAGCGGCGCGCGGCGAAGGCGCGGCGGTGTGCGCAGGCGCGTGCGTCCCTCCGGGGCGCGGAGGCCTCGCCGTAATCGGCTCGTCGCGAGTCCGCGAGTCCGCGAGTCCGGAGGGCGAGACGGCATGGCGCCGCCCCCGGCAGGGCTTCTCCGCCCCTCGGGTCTGTCCGGCCGGTCCCTCAGCCGGTGTGCCGCGGAAGCGGCGGCGGGCCGCGCCGCCGTATGGAGGGGAGGATCTCAAGGCCGCCGTACGGCGCGGCGTCCGCGGCGGGCACGGCCTGCCACACGGGGGCGCTCACCTCGGCGGGGATCACGAGGAGCAGCCGGATCGCCGGAACGCGCCCGCCGTGCAGGCGGATCATCAGCCACACCGCGCTCTCGCCGCGGTACAGCCACCATCCCGTGCCCAGCGCGACGGCGAGGTGGACCGCGGTCATGCCGGAGCCGGGGTGTCCGTGCTCGCCAAGGCCCGTCGCGTGCGGTCCGGACGCGGCCCGGTTGAACAGCTCGTGCAGCAGGATCTGGACGCCGGTCGTGGCGCCGAGCACCACCTCGGGGCCGCGTTCGCGCCCGCCGAGGGGGTAGGCGACGCAGAAGGCGATCACGGCGCCGAGGATCCCCAGGCGCGGCGGGACGAGCGCGCCGCCGGCCAGGACGTGACCGCCCGCGGAGACCGCGGTGCACAACGTCGCGAAGACGATGGCCCGTGGCATGCGAAGAGCCGACGCCGTGAGGGTCACATCCGCCATCCTGACAGCCGGACGGCTCGCGGAGAAGGCATGATCATGGATCTTCTGCCCGGATTCGCCGATCGGGGGAACCTCTCCCGGCCGACTCCGGCAACCCGCCCATGGCCTGGACCGCCCTCCACGCGTCTGCCACATGACGGTCATCACGGCCGGGTGGTGTTAGTTGTCTCTACCCGCGCATCCCGTCTGGGGCGAGGCTGAACCTGTGACAAGGGGCAGCGAGCAGTCCAGATGCCCGCTGCCGTTCCCGTCGGATCTCGGCTGCGAGCCGGGGTTGAAGGAAGGAGAGTGGCCCGATGGCCGAAAGCCTCTACATTCTCGGTGACGAGGACCGCAGGAAGTTCGCCAGGCTGATCGCCGCCGCGTGGTCGGACGGCGAGGCCAGGGCCCGCTACGGTCACGAGCCCCGGACGATGCTCGCCGAGTACGGCATCGCCTACCCCGAGGGCGTGCCCACGCCGCCGCTGCCCGTCAAGCCGGAGGGCGAGTTCAGCGTCGAGGAGCTGGAGGTCGCGGCCGGAGGCGGCAGCGAGGCCGGGGGCTGCCTGGGTTCGGTGAGCACGATCAGCACCCTCGGAGGGTGCTTCGGCTGCGCCTCCACCTACGGCTGCGGTACGGACGTCGCCGGCGCGTGACGGGCCGGGGAACGGCGCTCCCGCTCGTGCCCCCGGACGCCGTCCGCCCCCGGGCGTCCGGTGGATCCGCAGGGTCCCCGGACGCCCCGGCCCACCGGTGGCCCGTCGGTGGCCCGTCGGTGGCCCGCCGGTGGGCGGTCGGTGGGCGGCCGGTGGGCGGCCGGGGAACCGGTGCGGGAAAGCCGGTCCCATGACGCGTTGCCTTCACCGGAATCGGTTGTCATGATCCGTTTGTGACCCAGACAGGGGCCCCTGGACCGCGGGCGGCCGCTCGCGCGCCGCTTGAGGTACGGCTCGGCCGCGCGGCGATCGTGACATTCGCGCTTTTCCTGATGAGTCTCACGTTCGCCCACTACATCCAGGACGGCTCCGCCAGGCGGCTGCCCGCCGTCATCCTGGCGACGGCGGTCGTCGCTCTCTACGTCGTGGCGAGCTGTGCGGGCCCGCTCGGGCACCGGTGGCGGCGGTGGGTGGTCGGAGCGATGGCGTTCCTGGTCTACGCGCCCCTGCCGTTCCTGGGCGCGTGGTGGGCCGCCTCGGGGGTCTTCCTCGCCGCCGCGGCGCTGGGGCTCCTCGCCAGGCCGTACGCTCCGGCGGCGTTCGCGCTGGTGATCCTCGCGGAGGCGCTCAAGTCGGCGGCCTTCGGGGAGGGGCTCGCGGGGGCCATGTCCTGGACGCTGACCGTCGCGGTCGCGGCCGTGCCCCTGGCGGGCCTGACGCACTTCGCGGAGACGGCGAGGGTCCTCTACGCGACCAGGGCCGAGCTGGTCACGGTCGAGGTGGCGGCGCAACGCGCCAGGGCGATGCACGAGCTGGAGGGAATCCTCGGCAGCAGGCTCGACGCCATCGCCGCGCAGGGCCACAAGGTCCTCGGCGGCGCGGACGGCGACACCGAGACCGTCAAGACAGAGCTGCGCCACATGCTCGACGTGGCTCGTGAGGCCCAGAGAGAGATGCGAGGGTTCGCGCATCGGGAGCAGCGGCTTCCATCGGGAAAGACGAACTACCCGAAATGATGAACATCACGATATGTCGGTGTTAGTTGTTTCTGGCGTGCTTTACCGCTGATGGCGAATCTGGACCTCACAGACGGCTGATCCCCTGACCCACCGGGGGAGCGGACGAAAGGCGTCCGCGACCCCGCGGCCTCCCAACGAGGTGACCTCATGCCGGAAGACCCGACGCTGTCCCCCGAGGTACGCACCCAGCTCGCCCGGTTCGTCGCACGCGCCTGGTCCGACGAGTCGATCAGGCGGGAGTTCGCACGCGACCCGCGTGCCGCGCTCGCGGAGGCGGGCGTCGACTGGCCGGACGAGCTTCCCCCGCCTGACCTGCCCGTCCAGCCCGACCAGGCCATCGACCTGGAGAGCCTGGAGTCGTCGGCGGGCGGCGCTCTCGGCACGATCGGCACCGTGAGCTGCCCGACCGGATGCTTCTCCGGCGGGCGGGGCGACTGAGACATCCCCCGCACTTCCGCGGCGCGGGGGGTGGGCAGTCCAGATGCCCACCCCCCGCGGAAAAAAGCATCTCACACCACGTGGCAGGAGACCCGTGATGACTGTGGACGCGATCGGCTGGGACACCGCCCAGCGCAGAGGGTTCGGCGAGCTGACCGTGCGGTCGTGGTTCGACGCCGACATCAGGCTCCGCTACGAGCGCGAGCCCGCCTCGGTCCTGGCCGAGTACGGCATCCGGCTCGCCGACGGGGCCCGTGCGCCCGCGCTGCCGCCGGAACCCGGCACCGAACTCGTCATCGAGGCGCTGGACGGGCCCGGGTCCCTGCCGCCGCCGTGCATGCTCAGCTTCTGCTTCTGCCTGCAGAGCCCTTCGGGAAGGGACTCCCGATGACCGTGCCCGCGGTTGAGACGCCCGGGGGCGAGCGGATCGACCTGCTCGTTTCCACGGTGCGGACCAAGGCGTGGCTCGCCGCGGTCGCGCTCGTCCTGGTCGTTGCCAGCGGGGCGGGCTGGGCCTGGCTGGGCCAGGTCAGGGACGTGGTCGTGGCCACGGGCGTGCTGGTGGCGGGGGACGGGCCCGTGCCGGTGGCCGCCCCCGTTTCCGGCAGCCTGGCCAAGGTCCTCGTTCACGCGGGGCAGGAGGTGACCCCGATGACCCCGCTGGCCGTGCTCTCCGACGATAGGGGAGGCAGATACGTCGTGACGGGCACGGTCAGCGGCCGGGTCCTCCGTACGGCCGCGCCCGGGACCACCCTGGCCGCGGGCGGCACCGTCGCGGCCGTCGATCCCGTCGCGGGCCCGCTGCGGGCGCTGCTCGTGGTCGGCGGCGACCGGATCGGCGCGCTCACCCCCGGCCTGCCCGTCACGGCCGGCGGCGCGGGACAGGGGCGGGTGAGCGCCGTCGCGCCGTACCCCGCCTCCGGCGAGCTGCTGCGCCCGCTGTTCGGCGACGCCCTGCGGGCGGAGGGCCGCTACCTGGTGACCGTCGATCTCGGCAGGCCCGCCTGGCCGGGCGCCACGCTCACCCCGGTTTCCGGGGAGATCACCGTCGCCGTCGTCCGCCCCGTCGACGTGCTGTTCCCCGGAGGCGGCCGTGGCTGAGACGGCGACCAGGCCACGCCCCGTCCGCACCGAGCGCCGTCCGCAGATGGAGGACGCCGACTGCGGGCCCGCCTGCCTGAGCATGATCTTCGCCTACCACGGCCTGCACGTCCCCCCGCACGAGATCAGGCAGCGGTGCGGCGTCGGCAGGGACGGGCTGACGGGGGCCGGGCTCAAGGCCGCGGCCGAGCAGTACGGCTTCGACATCGGCGCCTGGCGCGTCGGCCCCGACGAGCTCGAGACCTTCCCCGTCCCGTCGATGATCTTCGTTGACCACCGGCACTACGTGGTGCTGGAGGGCATGCGCGGGCGATGGGCCTACCTGAACGATCCCGCCGTGGGCAGGATCCGGCTGAGCAGGCAGGAGTTCCGGCGGCGGTTCAGCGGGATCGCGCTGGTGCCGCGCCCCGGCGAGGCCTTCACACCGGGAGGGGCGCGCTTCCCCGCGGCCCGCTCGGCACTGGCGAAGGCATGGCCGTACCTGTCCCCGCTGCTCGCCGTCGCCGTCATGGCCTTCGCGCTCACCCTCCCCGCGGTGGCGACGGCGCTGCTGACCCGGCTGCTGCTGGGCACGGTGCTGGTCGCCGGAGACCCCGCCTGGTCGGTGCCCGTGCTGCTCGGGCTGTTCGGCTGCGCGGCCTTCACCCTGGCCGGGACCTGGACGCAACAGCGGCTGCTCGGCGCCGTGCAGACGGCGATGGCGGCCGACCTGTCGGGCCGCCACGTGTGGCGGATGCTGCGGCTGCCGGGTGACTACTTCCACAGGCGGGCGACGGGCGGCCTGGTGACGAGGACCTCCTTCGGCGCGGGGCTGGCCCTGCTGCTGTCGGACAGGGCCGTCGCGGCCGTCGCGGCCGTCCTCACCATCGCGGTGCACTCCTCGATCCTGTTCGCCTTTCACCCGGCCTTCGCCGCGGTCGCCGGGCTGCTGGCCGCGGTGAACCTGGTGGCGATGCGCGTGGCCGCCCGCCGCAGCGCCCCGCACCAGCAGCGGCTGATCTTCGACGAGCACCGCAGGGACGGCATGGCCTTCAACGGAATCTCGATGGCCGAGTCGCTGAAGGCCGACGGTGCGGAGAACTGGTTCTTCGCCAAGTGGGCCGGTCTGTCGGCGCGGGCCCTGTCCGCGGCCCAGGACCTGACGCGGGTGACGCAGGCGCTGATGGTGGTGCCCGCCGCGCTCGGCTCGCTCTCCGGAGCCGCCATGGTGATCACCGGGGCGGTGCTGACGGCCCGCGGCGAGGTCACCATGGAGACCGTCGTCGCCGCCCAGCTCCTCGTCGGCGCCTTCCTGGTGCCGGTGACCTCCCTGGTCGGACTCGGCGCCGAGGCGCAGATCGTGGTCGCGCAGACCAGCATGCTCGACGACGCGCTCTGCGCCGACCCCGACCCGCAGCACGCGGTGCCGCCGGGCGCGCCCGAGCGGACGGGCGGCCTGCGGGGCGCGGTGGAGTTCGACGAGGTCACCTTCGGCTACGACCGCCAGCGCGGGCCGGTCGTCGAGGGACTGTCGTTTCGGGCGGAGCCCGGCCAGCGGATCGCCGTCGTCGGCCGCACCGGCAGCGGCAAGTCCACGGTCGCCCGCCTGCTCACCGGCGCGGTCAGGCCGTGGTCGGGACAGATCAGGCTCGACGGCGTCCCGAGGGAGCTGACGCCCAGGGAGACGCTCACCACCTCGGTCGGCTATGTGGAGCAGAACCTGCAGGTGTTCGAGGGCACGGTGGCCGACAACCTCACCCTCTGGGACCCGACGGTCCCGGCGTACCGGCTGCGCAGGGCACTCGACGACGCCCGCCTGGCCGAGGTCGTCCACCGCAGGGGCGGGCTGTCGGGCGGCTGGATCCAGGAGCGGGGCCGCAACCTGTCCGGCGGCGAGCGGCAGCGCCTGGAGATCGCCAGGGCGCTGGCGCTCTCCCCCTCGGTGCTCGTGCTCGATGAGGCCACCAGCGCGCTCGACGCGGACACCGAGGCCCTGGTCGACGCCAACCTGAAGGCCAGGGGCTGCACGTGCGTGGTCATCGCGCACCGGCTCAGCACCGTGCGCGACAGCGACCTGATCCTCGTGCTCGACCGGGGCAGGGTCGTCCAGCGCGGCACGCACGCCGAGCTCGTCGCCAGGCCCGGCCTCTATCGCGAACTCGTCGAGGAAGCGACATGAACGGATATCCCGTCGGCGAGCGCGGGGCGCGGGTGCTGCTGCCGGCCGAGGCGGAGGAGGCCGACAGGGACAACTGGCGCGAGGCCAGGGCGGAGGCGACGGGCGAGACGCTCAGGCGGTCCTGCGCCGACATGGCGGTCGCCGCGGGCGCGGCCCCCTCGCCCGGCAGGCCGCGCACGGGCGCGGAACACGCCGCCGAGGTCGTCAGGGTGCTCGGCGACCATTGCGGGTTCGCCGTGCGGGACGCGGGCCCCGCCGCCGTGCGGGACCCGGGCTTCGCCGCGCCCGGCGATCGGCTCGGCGCCGCGCTGGACGCCGCCAGGGTCAGGTACAGGCGCGTCCGCCTGGAGGAGCGGTGGTGGCGGAAGGCCACGGTCCCCATGATCGGCTTCGCCGGGGAGGACGGCAGGCCCGTGGCGCTCCTGCCGTGCAGGGGCGGCTATCGGATCGCCGACCCGGCCGCGGACGCCCGCCGGGTGACCGAGGCGACGGCCGCCGTCCTCGCCCCGGACGCCTGGCAGGTGTACCCACCGCTCGACGAGGGCCTCACCTCGCCCGCGGCCCTGCTCAGGTACGGCCTGCGCGGCGCGGGCAGGGAGCTGGCCTGGCTCCTGGCGACCGGCGCCGCCGCCGCATTGTTCGCGCTCAGCGTCCCCCTGTTCACCTTCAGCCTGCTGAGGTCGGCGGAGAACCCGGCGGACCGGCCCGCGGCGATCTGGATCGTGGCGATCATCACGGGAGTGGTGTGCGCGGGCGCCATGCTCCTCACCGTGCGCAACTCGGTGCTCGTGCGGGTGCAGGGCCGCCTGCAGGAACGCCTCGAACCCGCCCTGTGGAGCCACCTGATCTCCCTCGACCAGCCGTTCTTCGCCCAGTACAGCACGGGCGAGCTGGTCCAGCGGGCCAACGCCGTCTCCGACATGCGCAAGTCGCTGGGGGAGGCCACGGTCAACTCGCTCATCGGCGGCGTGTTCTCCCTGCTCGGCCTGCTGCTCCTGGTTGCCGTCGACTGGCGGCTCGCGGCGGCCGCGCTGGGCGGGGTCGTGGCGCTGCTGGCCGTACTGGCCGTGCGGGCGGTCCGCCAGCAGCGGCACGAGTTGGTCGTCCACGAGCAGTACGGGAAGATCTACTCCCTGCTGTACTCCTGCCTCGGCGCGATCGACAAGATCCACGTCGCGGGCCGGGAGGCCCAGGTGTTCGGGCTGTGGGCGCGGCTGTTCGCCACACAGCAGCGCGCCGCCGCGGCGGCGCAGCGCGAGCGGGCGGTCTCCGCGGCGATCGGCGCCGCGGCGCAGCCGACGCTGCTGCTCCTGCTCACCGGCACGGGACTGGCGCTTGAGGTGCCCGCCGCCTCCTTCGTGATCGCCGCCGTGGCGCTCGGCCAGTTCGTGCTCGCACTCGGCCAGATGAACCGGGCGGTCGAGGCGGCCTTCGCCCTGCTGCCCAGGTTCGAACGGCTCAGGCCGCTGCTCGAACGGGCGGCGGAGACGCCGCCGGAGGCGAAGGACCCGGGCGAGCTGACCGGCCTGGTACGGCTCAGCGGCGTCTCGTTCGCCTATCCGGGCACCGCCAAGCGCATCCTCGACGACGTGTCGATGGTGTTCAGGCCGGGCGAGTTCGTCGCGGTCGTCGGCCCCTCTGGCGCGGGCAAGTCCACGCTGGTGCGGCTGCTGCTCGGCTTCGAGCCGCCGCGCATCGGCCAGGTCCTCTACGACGGGGGCGACCTGCGCGACCTGGACCCGCGCCGGATCCGCTCCCAGGTGGGCGTGGTGATGCAGCAGGCCAGGGTGCTGCGCGGTTCGATCCTCGAGAACATCGTCGGGGACGTGCCCGGCGCGAAGGAGGAGGACGCCTGGCGGGCGGCCCGCCTGGCCGACCTGGACGGTGACATCGCCGCGATGCCCATGGGCATGCACACCCTCGTCAGCGAGGACAACGCCTCCTTCTCCGGAGGCCAGCTCCAGCGGCTGCTCATCGCCAGAGCGCTGGTGAAGCGGCCGCGGATCCTCATCCTCGACGAGGCGACCAGTGCCCTGGACAACATCACGCAGGCGCTGGTCAGCCAGCGGATCGCCGAGCTGGACATCACCAGGATCGTGATCGCGCACCGGCTGAGCACCATCAGATCGGCGGATCGGATCTACGTACTCGACCAGGGCAGGGTCGTCGCCGACGGCCCCTTCGAGGAACTGGCGAACGACAACCGGCTCTTCGCCCACATGGTCCGCCGACAGGAGGTCTGAGATGACGGTCTCGGTTCACCGGGAATACGCGGAGGCGCGAGGGGAGGGGCTGCTCGCCGTCCCCGGCGGGGACCAGCGGCTGATAGCCGTGCTGGCCGCGGCCGCGCCCTTCCCCGAGCGTGTGTCGGGAGAGTTCTTCGTCCCCGTCGCCGGTCGTGGTCCGCGCCAGGCGTCCGAACGCACCAAACGCTGGCTGAAGGCGGCCGTCGGCGACGACGAGGACGCCAAGCGGGCGCTGCTGCACCACCGCAGACGCTCGGGCCGCGACCTCGGCGCCGGGCTCGTCGACGTGCGGGTGGCCGATCCGCGCAGGCTGCCCGACTGGGGATACGCGCTGGTCGACTTCCTGCTCGCACAGCCGCCGACCGCCGCGGCCGATCCCGCGTCCGGGCGCCCCGGCTCGCCGTTCGTGGCCTTCAGGCGCGCGGTGAACCGGCTGGTCGACATCAAGGACGGGACGGTGCGCGGCGTGCCCGTCACCCCCGAGGCGTGTGAGGACATCGCGGGCCAGCTCATCGAGCGCCTGACGCAGGTCTGCTTCTCCGGGTTCGCCTTCGAGGCGCAGCTCGCCGGTACCGCCAACGACGTGTCCGGCTGGCTGCAGAGCCCCGGTCTCGACGTCAGCCAGGCGGGCTGGCTCGACAGGCTGGAGACGCTGCCGGGGCTCGCCTACGTCATGGGCATGGCGTGCCTGCAGTGGAGGCGCGTGGTCCACGAGCTGTTCGACAGGCTCGGCGCCGACCTGCCGGAGCTGCGCAGGACGCTGTGGGGCTGGGCCGACCCCGGCCCCGTCACCGGCTACTCCGGCGACTCGGGCGACCCGCACAACCACGGCAGGGTCGTCACGCTGCTCACCTTCGCCTCGGGCGAGCGGGTGGTCTACAAGCCGAAGGACCTGCGCTCCGTCGCGGGGGTGATGGACGTGTGCACCCTGCTGAACAACCACGGGCTGCCGCTCCCCCTGCACACCCGTGAGGTCATCCTGCGGGACGGCTATGGCTGGGAGGAGTACGTCACCGCCGAGCCAGGAGCCGACGAGGACAGCGCCAGGCGCTACTACACGCGTCTGGGCATGCTGGCCAGGCTCGCCCAGTTCCTGGAGTGCCGCGACCTGTGGGCGGACAACCTGGTCGCCAAGGGAGAAACGCCGGTCTTCATCGACCTGGAGAACGTCCTGCAGGCGCGCATCAGCAAACCCGCCCTCATCGGCGACAGGGTTCGCTCCCTGTGGGGGAAGGTCGAGGACACGGTGGTCAGGACCGCCGTCGTCACCTTTCCCAGGGTGATCGCGGGTGGTGTCCGGGCACAGGACATCGGCTGCCTGGCCGCGCTGCAGGAACAGGTGGCGGAGAACTCCCACGGGTATCCGATCGGCTGGGAGGCGCCGCCGTACCGGCCGACATGGGGCGCGGGGGAGCTGGCCGATCCCCGCCGCTACGCCGACGAGGTGGCCGACGGCTACCGGCAGATGCAGGACTGCCTGGCGCGCAACCGGGAGCTGCTGGCCGACGCGCGCGGTCCGCTGGCGCTGCTCGAGGACGCGCCGGTCCGCTACATCTGGCGCGGCACCTGGGACTGCGTCGAGCTGCTCGGCAAGAGCCTCAGCCCCGGCGCGCTGGTCGACGGGATGGCCAGGGAGATCTGCCTGGCCCACCTGTTCCGCAGCGCCCAGGAGACGCTGCGGGAGGACCCGGGGCGCACGGACATCCTGGAGATCATCGAACAGGAGATCGACGCGTTCCGCCGGATGGACATCCCGCTCTTCCTCGCCAGGCCGGGATCGGACTCGGCGTTCACGCCCGACGGCGCCGAGATCCCCGGGCACTTCTCCGGTACGGCCTGGCAGCGTCTGCAGGATCGCGTCGCCGACCTGGCGGGTTTTCCGGTCGAGGAGCACCTCGCGGTGCTGGAGACCTGCCTGGACTTCACCGGCGCCGGTGAGTTGCCCGCCTCCTTTCCCACGGCGGGCCCCAGGCCACGCACGGTGCGCGAGATCGGCATGCACGCCTACGACCTGTCCGGCAGGAGGCAGGAGCCACAGGCCGAGGTGCTGCTCGCCCGCGCGGGCGAGCTGGCCGACGAAGTGCTCGCCACCGCCGTTTCGCTCGGCGTGCCCGAGGGCAGGCCGCACGGCGAGCGGTCCGGATGGATCGGCGTCGTCTCCTACCCGGCGCACGGCCTGGACCAGATCGAACCCCTCCACGGCGACCTGCTCACCGGCACCGCGGGTCTGGCCGTCTTCCTCGCCGAGCTGTACGCCAACACCGGCGCCCCCGGCCACTGGACGGCCGCGCAGGACGCGCTGGACGCCTCGGTCGAGTTCGCGACGCTGTCCACCCGCTCGTCCTTCTACCGCAGGATGTGCGGGATGCAGGCGCCCGTCGGGGCCTTCGTCGGGATCGGCTCCGCCATCTACGCGCTGAGCCGCTGCGGCGCCGCGCTCGCCGACACCAGGCTGGTGGAGCGGGCGGCCGAGCTCGTGCCGCTGGCCGAGAGCGAGCTGTCCCGGCCGACCTCGGCCGATCTCGTTCTCGGCAGGGCGGGTCTGCTGTCGGCCCTGCACAAGCTGCGCGAGGCCTCTCCCGTGACGGTTCCCGCGGCCGACGCGCTCGCCGCGCGGCTGCACGAGGAACTGCTGGCCGAGCTCGCCTCCGGCGGCGCGGCGCGGGCGCCGTACCCGGCCGGGGTGCCCGTCCTCGACGGGCTGCCCACCGGCGTGGACGGCCTGGTGTGGGCCCTGGCCGTCAGCGCGGACGCCCTCGGGGAGGGGCACCGGGCCGTCGCCGCGCGGGCGCACCGCTTCGCTCTCGGCACGCCGGGCTCGCTGCTCGCCGCCGTCGCCACGGCGCACCTCCTCACCGGAGAGGTCCCGGTCACCCTGCGGGAGCGGGTGGCCAGGCACTGCGCGCCCGCCGCGGGACGCTCCTGCGCGCGGCTCGTGGTCGACGCCGAGCTGGCGCTCCACACCGGCCGCCTGACCGGTGACCGCACGCTGGTGCGGTCCGCCGGGGAGCTGGCCGCCGAGCTGCTGCGCCGCCGCGACCACACGGGCAGGTGGTTCGCCGACCGGCGGCGCGCGGACCGGCTCACCCTGTCCGCCGTCGACGGGCTCGCCGCGGCGGGGCTCACACTCCTGCGGCTGGCCGACGACCAGGTCGCCTCGCTCCGCCTCGCGCACTGACGCCGCAGAGCCTCACGCACTGACGCCACAGACTCGCGCACTGACGCCACAGAAAGGAATGACATGGACGCCCGACCAGGATTTCGCCGCCACTTCCGGGTGGAGACCGTCGAGGGGGAGGGAGTCTTCCTGATCTCCGAGCGCGACCTGCACCTTCTCACCGGCCGGTCCATCGAGGCGGTGGCGGGCCTGCTCGACGGCAAGCACACCGTCCAGGACATCCTCGACGCGGCCGATCCCGGCATCCCGCCCGAGCACGTCTACTACGTGCTCCACCGACTCAGGGAACGCGGCCTCCTGGTCGACGTCACCGAGGACGTGGAGCCGGGGGCGGCCGCCTACTGGGAGATGGCGGGACGGCTCGGGGAGACCGCGGTCGCGCAGGTGCGCGGCGGCCGGGTCGAGGTGCTCGCCGTCGGCGAGGTGCCGCAGGAGGAGCTTCGGCGACTGCTCGCCGCCGAAGGGGTGGAGGTCACGGGTCCCGGAGAGGGAGCGCTGACCGTGGTGCTGACCGACGACTACCTCCGCGGGGAGCTCGCCGAGATCAACAGACGGCATCTGGCGCAGGGACGGCCGTGGCTGCTGGCCCGTCCCGTGGGCCCCGTCCTCTGGCTGGGGCCGCTCTTCCAGCCGGGGGAGAGCGGCTGCTGGCGCTGCCTGTCACAGCGCCTCGAGGGGCACAGGCAGTCGCTGACGTACCTGGAGAACCGGCTGCGCAGCGCGCAGCCGCTGGCCCTGCCCGTCGCGGACCTGCCGCTGACCCGCGCCGCGGGCGTGCGCCTGGTCGCGGCGGAGGTGGTGAAGTGGCTGGCGGGGGTCAGGAACGAGCAGCAGCGCGACGTGATCACCTTCGACACCCAGCGGCTCGGCACCACCCGCCACGAGCTGCGCCGCAGGCCGCAATGCCCCGAGTGCGGCGACCCGGGGCTGGTGGCCGCCACGGCCGGGCTGCCGGTCGAGCCGCGCTCGCGGCCAAAGACCTTCACCGCCGACGGCGGCCACCGCTCACGGCATCCCGAGGACACCGCAGAACGGTACGGTCACCTCGTCAGTCCCGTCACCGGCGTCGTCAGGGAGCTCGTCAGGCTGGAGACGGGAACGCCCTTCGTCAAGACGTACATGGCGGGACACAACTTCGCCAGGCAGGTACGCGACCTGCGCTCCCTGCGCGGCGGCCTGCGCAGCCAGAGCAGCGGCAAGGGCACGACCGACCTGCAGGCGAGGGTCAGCGCCATGTGCGAGGCGATGGAACGCTACTCGGGCGTCTTTCAGGGGGACGAGGCCAGGCGCACGGCCAGCTTCAGGGAGCTGGGCGCCGACGCCGTCCATCCGAACGCGTGCTCGCTTTACAGCGAGGCGCAGTACCGCGCCAGGCGGGAGAAGGCCGCGACGTCCAGTTACGCCTACGTCAACGACCCTCTCGACGAGGACGCCGCGATCGAGTGGACGCCCGTGTGGTCGCTGACCGAGCGGCGGCACAAGTACCTGCCCACCGGGTACCTGTACTACTACTACCGCGACCCTCGTTCCGAGGGACCGCTCTACGCCTGGGCCGACTCCAACGGCAACGCCGCGGGCTCCTCGCTGGAGGACGCCGTGGTGCAGGGCTTCATGGAGCTCGTCGAAAGGGACGCGGTCGCCGTGTGGTGGTACAACCGCGTCCGGCGTCCCGCCTTCGACCTCGGCGGCTTCGCCGACCCGTGGATGGCGGAGTTCCAGGAGGTCTACGCGGGGCTCGGCCGTGAGCTGCACGTGCTCGATCTCACCACCGACCTGGGCGTCCCGGTGGCCGCCGCGATCAGCCGCCGCGTCAAGGGACCCACCGAGGACATCCTCATGGCCTTCGGCGCCCACTTCGACGCGCGCATCGCCGTCCAGCGGGCCCTGGCCGAGATGAACCAGTTCATCCCCGCGGTCATCGACACCGGCGAGGACGGCACCCGCTACCGCTTCCACGAAGGGGACCAGCTCACCTGGTGGAAGCACGCGCGCCTGGAGGGACACCCCCATCTGGTGCCCGCGGGGCCGCCCGTTCCCGCGTCGGCGTACGGCAGGCCCGCGACCACCGACCTGCTCGACGACGTCGCCGCGGCCCGCGCGCTGGTCGAGGAGCGCGGGATGGAGATGCTCGTGCTCGACCAGACGAGGCCCGACATCGGCCTGCCGGTCGTCAAGGTCATCGTGCCGGGGCTGCGCCACTTCTGGCGGCGGCTGGCGCCCGGCCGCCTCTACGACGTGCCCGTCCAGCTCGGCTGGCAGGCGGAGCCCACACCGGAGGAGCAGATGAACCCCGTCACGATGTTCCTTTGACCGGCCTGACGCGCATGATCGGCCTGCGCGAGGACGCCGTCGTCGAGTCGGCGGGCGGCGTGCTGACCATCACGCATCCCTTCGGCGTGACCATCGCGCGTGGCCTGCCCCCGGGGATCGAGTCGTTGCTGCGCGAGCTGCCGGGCACGCTGGCCGACGAGGACGAGCTGGCCCGCAGGCTCGTGGCCGAGGGCGGGACGAGCCAGGAGGTCGCCCTGCTGTATCTGGCGCTGTCCCGGCTGCGGCCGATCCTGGTCCACGCGGTCGAGCCGCTGCTGCGCGTGATCCCCATCGCCCGCGACGCCGTGTTCCTGCGGCCCGCCCTGTCCCCGGGGAGCACCGTGCGCCTGTCGAGGTTCGCCCTCGTCCGCAGGTCACGGGAGGGACTGGTTCTGGAGTCCCCGCTGTCGCGGCACCGGGTCACGCTGGCCGAGGAGGCCATGCCGCTGCTCGCGGCGCTCGGCCGCGAGGTCATGGTGAAGGAGGCGCCGGAGGCGCTCGGCCACCTGGTCGCGGCGGGCCTGGCACGCGCGGACGACACCGAGGACGAGGACCCCGCGCTACGCGCCTGGGACTTCCACGACCTGCTCTTCCACAGCAGGAGCAGGTGGGGCGGCAACGACCAGCCGTTCGGCGCGACCTTCCGTTTCGCGGCGGAGCTGCCGCCGGAGCCGGTGGTGAAACCTCCGCCGGAGGGCGTGGCCGTCGAGCTGTTCAGGCCCTCGCTTGAGGAGATCGCCGCGGCCGATCCGCCGTTCACCACGGTGCTGGAGTCGCGCAGGTCGGTGCGCGAGTACGCCGACGCGCCGCCCACGCTCCGCCAGCTCGGCGAGCTGCTCTACCGGACCGCCAGGGTCAGGGAGGTCTTCGGGCCCGGGCCCGGCATGCCGTACGAGGCGAGCAGCAGGCCCTACCCCGGCGGCGGCGCCGTCTACGAGCTGGAGCTCTACCTCACCGTCGGCAGGTGCGAGGGCCTGGACAGCGGCGTCTACTACTACGACCCGCTCGGCCACCGGCTCGTCACGCTGCCCGCCAGGAGCGAGGACGCGCGGGCGATGCTGGCCGTCGCGAGCGCCGCGACCGGCGGGCTCGCCGCTCCCGACGTGCTCGTCACCATCACCTCCCGTTTCCAGCGGCTGTCGTGGAAGTACTCGGCCCTGGCTTACTCGGCCACGCTGAAGAACGTCGGCGTCCTCTACCAAACGCTCTACCTCGTGGCCACCGCGATGGGGCTTTCGCCCTGCGGCCTCGGCAGCGGGGACGCAGGCCTGGCCGCGCGGACCTTCGGGCTCGACTGGGTGAGGGAGTCGTCGGTCGGCGACTTCCTCATCGGGGGCGCTCCGCGTGACGCGAGGTCCGGTTCGTGATGTCCGTCATGGGAGGCCGGTGTCGTCTGCATCTGCCCGCCTCGGCCCAGATCAAGGATCGTGGCCGGTGAGAGGTCCGGCTGCGCGAGAAGAAGAGGAGTTCCCGATGGCCGAGAGCATCTACATCCTCGGGGATGAGGACCGTAAGAAGTTCGCGAGGCTGATCGCGGCGGCGTGGGACGACGGCGTTCTCCACGAACGCTACGAGACCGAGCCAAGAGCCGTGCTCAGCCAGTACGGCATCGTCTACCCCGACGGTGTGCCCACCCCGCCGCTGCCCGCCAGGCCCGAGGGCGAGTTCGACATCGCCGAGCTGGAGACCGGGGCCGGCTACGGGGTCAGCTCCGTCGGCACCGCCTACACCATCGGTACCATCGCCACCTTCCTGACGTCGGACTTCCCCGTTCCCGAGGGCGGTACGGCGTGAGCGAGACGGTGATCGAGGTCGGGGGGCTTCGTAAGCGCTACGGCGCCTTCACCGCCGTGGACGGCATCTCCTTCGAGGTCCGCAGGGGCGAGGTGTTCGCCCTGCTCGGCACCAATGGAGCGGGCAAGACCACCACCATCGAGATCCTGGAGGGCTACCTCAAGGCCTCGGAGGGCACGGCGAGGGTGTTCGGCCGTGACCCCGCTGACCGCGGCCCCCTGCGTTCCAGGATCGGGCTGGTGCTGCAGGAGTCCGGCCTGCTCGGAGACCTGTCGGCGGCCGAGACGGTGAAGGCCTGGCGTGGGTTCACCTCCAACGCCAGGCCCGTCGCCGAGGCACTGGAGCTGGTCGGGCTCTCCGGCCAGGCGGCGACGCGGGTCAAGCGGATGTCCGGCGGGGAACGGCGCAAGCTCGACATCGCGCTGGCGACGCTGGGCCACCCCGAGCTGCTGTTCCTCGACGAACCGACGACGGGGCTCGACCCCGAGGCCAGGCGCAGGGTCCGGGACCTGATCGGGGATCTGGTCGGCGAGGGGATGACGGTGCTGCTCACCACGCACTACCTCGAGGAGGCGCAGGAGTTGGCCGCCAGGGTGGCCATCATGCACAGGGGCAGGATCGTGACCCACGGCACGATGGCCGAGGTGCTCGGGCGGGGCTCGGGACGGGTCGCCTTCGAACTGCCCGACGGCGTCACCCCCGACGGGCTGCCGGTCGGCGAGGGAGACGACCTGACCGTGACGGGGCGACGGTGCGTGATCCTCACAACGGAGCCCGAGTCCCTCGCGCACTCCGTGCTGGGCTGGGCGCACACCCGCGGTGTGAAGCTCAGCGGGCTCGACGTCCGCCAGGCCACGCTCGAGGAGGTCTTCCTCGACATCGCCGAGACGAGCGGGCGGGGGGTCAGGACGTGACCGCCTACACGCTCGCGCACTTCAGGCTGACCCAGACGCTCTTCTGGCGCACACCCGTCTCCATCGGCATCGCCCTGGGTTTCCCCATCCTGTTCGGCGGCCTGATGCCGCTGATGATCCCGGGAGGGCTCAGGGGCGGGACGCCGGTCGAGATCGCCATCATCACCGGCGTCATCGTGATGGGCGCGGGCACCCTGGGCTTCATGACGCTGGTCGAGTCCTTCGTCATGAAGCGGCAGCTGCTGATCCTCAAACGGCTGCGCGGGACGGAGCTACCCGATCTGGCCATCTTCGGCGGGGAGATCCTGACCGTGATGTCGATCGGCCTGCTCCAGCTCGCGGCCATCGTCGGCCTGGCGAGGGCCGTGCACGGCGTCGCCCTGCCGGCCAACCCCGCCCTGCTGGTGGTCACGGTGCTCTTCACGCTCGCGGTGTTCGCCGCGATGGCCGTCGCGGTGAGCGGCAGGATCCCGGCGCAGAACGCCACGGTGGTGGCGAGCCTGCCGTTCCTGCTGCTCACCATTGGTCTGTCCGGGTTCGCCTACCCGATCTCCGCCTTCCCCGGCTGGCTGCGGACCGTCTCTTCCTTCCTCCCGTTCGGGTGGGCGGCAGAGGGGATCAGCACCGCCTACCTCGGGCGGAACTACGTCGGGCACGTCGGCTCCGCCGTACCGCCCGAGGTGGGAATCCTGGAGGGCTTCCGGGTGATGGGGCCGGGCTGGCTCGTCCTGGCCGCCTGGCTCGTCCTCTCCCTGCTGGCCGCGAAGAGGTGGTTCAAGTGGGAGCCTCGGAGAGGTTGAGAGGCGTCGGGCCGGGAACGGTACGGCTGGCGCGCGCCGGGGCCGCGGTCTTCTCGGTGGGCATGGCGGCCTTCTCCGCCGTGCCCATCGCGGAGGCGCTCGGCGCGTTCCCCGGCGTCAGGGCGGCAGCCGCGGTGCTCCTCATCACGGGTCTCACGGGCTGCTACCTGTGGCTCGCGGTGCGAGCGGTGCTCGACCGGGGCTCCCGGCTGGATCTGGTCGTGCTGTGCGGGATGTCGGCGCTGGCCGTGGCGGTGCCGTTCGCCGCGGGGCCCTCCTGGCTGAGCGTGGGGTTTATGCTTCCGCTCGCGTTCGCGGTCACGCTGCGGGGCTGGCCTGCGGCGGCGGGCTTCTTCGCCGCGCTCGCCGCCGACGTCGTCCTGTCCGCCTCCCAGGAGATGAGCTGGGTGCTCTTCGGCTCCCTGCAGAGCATGCTCACCGCGGGCGCGCTCGCGGGGCTGACCATCTTCGCGACGCTGCTGAGCGAGCTGCAGCGCACCCGGGAGGAACTGGCCAGGCTCGCCATCACCGAGGAGCGGCTCCGGTTCGCCCGTGAGCTGCACGACGTGCTCGGGCACAACCTCTCGGTCATCGCGATGCGGATCGAGCTGTCCTCGCGGATCCCCGCCGGGCAGATCGAGCGGCTGCACGGCGAACTGGCGGAGATCCACCACATCGTCAGACGCTCGCTCCACGACGTACGGGCGGTGGTCAAGGGGTATCGCGAGATGTCGCTGGAGAACGAGCTGAGCGGGGTGCGCCGGGCCCTGGAGACCGCGGGCGTCAGGTGCGACTTCGCCGAGCTGCCGTCCTCGCTGCCCGCGGAGGTCCGTGTGGCGCTGGCCTGGGCGGTGCGCGAGGCGGCGACCAACCTGCTGCGGCACAGCGACGCCACCGTCTGCCTGCTCGGCGTCGAGACGCACGGTGACCGGATCACGGTCACCGTCGCCAACGACGGCGTACGCCGGAACGGCGCCGCTCCGGAGGCAGCCGCCCAGGCCGGGGTGATCGCGGACGACGGTGTGGGCGGGAGCGGCCTGGCCGGACTCGACGAGCGGCTCGCGCAGATCGGCGGGAGCAGCGTGCGGCACATCGAAGACGGCTGGTTCACATTGTCGCTGGATGTTCCGGGTCGCCCCGTGGCGGCCGTAACCACCTCTGTCACAGGAGACCGGAAATGATCAAAGTTCTTATCGCGGAGGACCACGATCTCATCAGAGGGGCGCTGATCGCGCTGCTCTCCGAGGAGCGGGACATCCGTGTGATCGAGGAGGTGTCCAGGGGAGACGAGATCGTGCCCGCCGTCGTCGGCTGCAAGCCCGACGTGGCGCTGCTCGACATCGGGCTGCCGGGCATCGACGGCCTCGAGGCGGCGGGCCTGATCAGGGAACTGGAGGAGCCGCCGCCGGTGCTCATCCTCACCAGTGTCGGATCACCGGGCAACTTCGAACGCGCCATGACCGCCGGGGTGCGCGGCTTCCTGGTCAAGGACGCTCCCGCCCACCGGCTCACCGACGCGATCCGCGCGGTGGCCAGGGGCGAGCGCTACATCGACCTTGACCTGGCCGCCGACGGCGCCGATCAGGAGATCGACGCCAATCCGCTGACCGCGAGGGAGATCGGTGTCCTGTCGGCCGTCGCGGGCGGTGCGCGAGGCGGCGACCTGCGGAGCAGGCTGGGGCTGTCGGCCCACACGATCAGGAACTACCTCGCGGCCGCCCGCCTGAAGACCGGCGCCCGCAGCGATGAGGAGGCCGTGCGCATCGCGCGGGCCAGCGGATGGCTGCGGGACGGGCAGGCCGCCGACGGTTGATCGCGGCCAGGGAAGGCGTCACGATCAGTACGAAATCATGATGCCCGGACATGTGGGGGACCACCCGTGACCCAGGAGAGCCAGGCGCAGGCCAGGTGGTTGTCCGCGGGCGTCGTCGCGGTCACCGGGGCGTTGTGGGCGCTCACCCCCGTCGCGTTCCTGCTCGTCGGTGACATGGGCCGGACGGCGCTGTCGGGCGTCCTGCTCGGCGGTCTGCTCGTGGTCTACGCGCGGGTCGTCACCAGGCACGTCGCGGGGGTGGGCAGGCCGCCGTACGGAGCGCGGACCTTCGCCCTGTTCGCGGTGGTCGTCTACGGGGCGCTTCCGTTCCTGGGGTCGGTCTGGATCTACACGCCGCTCATCGTCGCCACCGCGGGCCTTCTCCTGCTGCGGTTCGGGCTCGCCGTCGGCGTGCTCCTCGTGGTCGTCCTCGCCGAGTTCCCGCTGACGCTGGCGCTGTGGGACTCCTCGCCCGTGGCCGCGCTCCAGAAGAGCACGGGAGTGTTCGTCGCCTCGGTGGTCGCCGCGGGGATCGTGCACTACGCCAGGTTCGTCCGGGAACTGCGCGAGCTGCGGGCGGCACTGGCGGAGATGGCCGTGGACCAGGACCGGGTACGAATGGCGGGGGAGCTGCACGACCTCCTCGGTCAGACGCTGGCGTCGATCACCCTCAAGACGGAGCTGGCCCTGGCCCTGGTGGACCTGGACAGGAACCGGGCCATCGGTGAGGTCGAGGCCACGATCGCCATCGCCGCCGAGGCGCGTGGGGAGATCGGAGACGTCGTGGCGGCCAGGCACTCACTCGACGTGGGCGCGGAGCTGTCGGCGGCCGTCGCGCTGATCGAGCTGACCGGCGCGCGCTGCGAGCTGCGCCTGGGACTCAGCGAGATCGACGAGGAGACGGGCGACGCGCTCGGCTGGATCGTGCGCGAAGCGGCCACGAACATCGTCAGGCACAGCGACGCCCGTCGCTGCCTGATCGAGCTGGACAGGGCGGACGGGCGGATCCATCTGGTGGTGCGCAACGACGGCGCCCGCCGCGAAGCGGGCCCGCGGCGGGGCTCAGGACTCGCCGGGCTGCGGCAGAGGGTTGACAGGCTGGGCGGGTCCCTGCGGGTGGGCGGCACGGACGGCGACGGGTTCGAGGTGCGGGTGTGGCTGCCCGCCGTACACGATCGGGAGAGAGTGGTCACCGTTGATTCGTGTTCTGCTGGCTGAGGATCACGGCGTCGTCAGGGGTGCCCTGACGGCCCTGCTGAACTTGACGGGCGACATCGAGGTGGTGGCCGAGACCGGCAGGGGGGACAAGGTCGTCGCCCATGCCCTCGCCGCCGCGCCCGAGGTGGCCGTCATCGACATCGAGATGCCGGGTGTCGACGGGATCGAGGCCACCTGCCGTCTCAGGCGGGCCGTGCCCGCCTGCCGCGTTCTCATCCTCACCGGGCTCGCCCACACCGGGCTGCTCAGGCGGGCGATGGACGCGGGCGCGAGCGGCTTCCTGCTCAAGGACGCCCCGACCGAGCGGCTGGCCGAGAGCATCCGCAGGGTCGCCCAGGGAGAGCGGGTGATCGACGCGTCCCTGGCCCTGGCGGCGATGAGCGCGACGGCCACCCCGCTCACCGGCAGGGAGGCGGCCGTGCTGGGCCTGGTCGGCTCGGGGGCCACGACCGGGGAGATCGCCGCCGAACTGCACCTGTCGGCGGCGACGGTCCGCAACTACATCTCCAGCGTCATCACCAAGACCGGTGCCAGGAACAGGACCGACGCTGTGCGCATCGCCGTGGAGTCCGGGTGGATCGAGGTACCGCGGCCCGGGTGAGTCACGTCCATGTCGCCTTCCCTGACGCGGCCCGCCCGCCGGACGGTCCTGCACGACGGGCCGTCCCTCTGCGCGTGCGCCGCTGATTGGCGCCGTTTTTCGCATGAGATGACTGCTTATTTCGGTCATATCGGGCATAAAGCCGGAAAGGTGTATAAATCCATACCTCAGGGGGTAGCGATGACCACAGCGGGGGCCGGAAGGACGGTCCAGGACCTGATGCATCCGGACGCCCAGTGCATCGGCGAGAGCGACAGCCTGCGCATGGCCGCGCGGATGATGCGCGACCTGAACGTCGGTGCGCTGCCGGTCTGCGGGCAGGATGATCGGCTCAAGGGCATCATCACCGACCGCGACATCGTGATCAAGTGCTGTGCCGAGGGCATGGATCTCGACCGGACCACGGCGAGCGAGCTCGCCCACGGGCTGGTGTGGGTCGACGCCCACAGCAGCGTCGACGACGCGCTGAACATGATGGAACGGCACCAGATCAAGCGTCTGCCCGTGCTCGACAACCACCGCATCGTCGGCATGATCAGCGAGGCCGATCTGGCCAAGGGGCTGCCCGACGACAAACTCGCCGAGTTCGTCCACCACGTCTACGGCCGTGTCTGACCGGGAGGCGAGAGCGGTCCGCGCGCCGGACCGGAGAAACGGCGACGCCCCGATCTGGAGACAGAGCGGGGCGTCGCCGTGGGCGGCCTGACGCGGGCGGCCGTCGGGGAGGACCCGATGTTCACGGCATACCACCTGGTGGACCTCCGGGTGATCCGTGCTCCTGCGTCATCCCGGGGCTGTCACCGTGCGGCGGACGTCCCGGGCACGGTCAAGGCCAAGGTCAAGGCCGAGGCCGTCCTCACCATGAGGTGGGGCCGGTGAGCTGGGAGATGTCGGCTGAGGCGACGTTGAGCAGCCTTCCCGCAAGATCGGCCAGGGCGCGGGCGGCGGCGAGCTCGTCGCCGATCTCGGTCACCGGCTCGTCGATCGGATTGCGGCGCGCCCGGCCGACCCCGGCCAGGTGGGTGGCGGCCCCGGTGGACAGGACCGCCCGGGCGAAGGTCTCGTCGCCCTCTTCGGTGATGTGGATCTGTACGGCCCACTGCTTGGCTTCCATGATCTGAACCCCCCGGTTCGATGCGGTGATCGTGGTGATCGACCTGACGGGTGCCGGACTCACCCGGCGGACGTGACCGGGCACCCCGTACCCGGGTGCCCGTCCCCCCGTCCTCGCCCGCGTGTGCCCGTCGTTCCCATTGTCGGAACCGGGGGGCCTGGTCGGCAGAGGCAAAGGTCCCGCTCCTGGGTGACGGTCTCCTCTGGGAGGCCGTGGGCCGGACGAACCGGTTCGTTGCCCTGTCACATGGTGTGCCGGATGCGCCGTCCGCTGATCTCGGCGGGAACGATCGTGATGTACAGCTCGCGGTCGCCGCCCGCCCAGGGCTGGACGCCGGACGCCTTCACGTCTGTCTGCTCGTCGCCGGCCGGGACATGGTGGGCGCCACCCCGGATGAGCACGCTCCAGCCCTCGCGGCTGGCGTCGTCGATCCGGTCGACCTCGAACGCGACCTTGAACTCGACACCCTGGACGCCTGTGCGCAGGCTCTCGTCGAGCGGGCCGCCGAAGGCGGTGCGGAAGACCACCACGCCCTGGTGCACCGCGTAGTTGACCGGCAGGATCGCGGGCCCTCCCGGCTCGTCGAAGGCCACCCTGCCGACGCCGCCGGGAGAGATCAGCCGCAGGCACTCGGCGGGTTCGAGCCTTTCCAGGCTGGGGTGGGCGGCGGGACGGCCACGCCCTGGGGGCAGGTCGATCGTCCCGCCGAGCAGTTCGTCGACCCCGGTCTTCAGGGCGGAGGCCAGCCTGCGTACGGTCGCGGCCGGCGGAGAGGCGGGGTTCTCCTCCAGATACGCCAGGTACAGGGGGTCGATCCCGGCCTGGTGGGCCACCTGGTCACGGGTCAGCCCCAGGTCCTCACGCCGCCTGGCCATCCGGCGACCCAGGTCACCGGGGGCCGTCAAACGTTCGGTCATCGAAATCTCCCAGTGAGAAGGTGAAGGCGGTCTCGGGCCAGGCAACCCCTCGGGGCCGCCTGCCGTACTCCCCATTCCACTACCGGAACGGCGCCGGGACGAGGGCCGGAAGTCCCGGGCGGCCGGGCCTTTCGGCCGCCGTGAGAACCCGTGGAAAGAGCCGGACGGCAGGAGAACCGGGCCGCCCCGGCATGCCGAGACCCGCGGGACACGGCTCGGATCACCGGGGACGGGATCGGCGCGGGGCGGGAGAAGTTTTCCGACGGCGCCGAAGCCGGGACCAAGGGCCCTACATGATCACGTGGTGAGTGGAGATGCTCAGAGCATGGACAAGCTGCAGAGAGTCGACATGTACTGGCGGGCGGCGAACTACCTGTCAGTCGGGCAGATCTACCTGCTGGACAACCCACTGCTGACCGAACCCCTGGCCGCCGAGCACATCAAGCCCCGGCTGCTGGGCCACTGGGGCACGACCCCGGGCCTGAACTTCTGCTTCGCGCACCTGAACCGGATCATCACCGACCGTGACCAGGACATGATCTACATTGCGGGCCCCGGGCACGGCGGCCCGGCCGCGGTCGCGCACGCCTGGCTTGAGGGCACCTACACCGAGACCTACCCCGCCATCACCCGTGACGCGACGGGCATGCGGCGGCTGTTTCGGCAGTTCTCCTTCCCCGGCGGCATCCCCAGCCACGTCGCGCCGGAGACGCCCGGCTCGATCCACGAGGGCGGCGAGCTGGGCTACTCGCTGGCGCACGCCTACGGGGCGGCGTTCGACAACCCGCACCTGGTGGTGGCATGCGTGATCGGGGACGGGGAGGCCGAGACCGGGCCGCTGGCCGCGAGCTGGCACTCCAACAAGTTCCTCGACCGCTCCCGGGACGGGGTGGTGCTGCCGATCCTGCACCTGAACGGCTACAAGATCGCCAACCCCACGGTTCTGGCCCGCATCCCCGAGACCGACCTGCTCAAACTTCTGGAAGGCTACGGTTACCGGCCGCACCTGGTCGGCGGTGACGATCCGGCCACCATGCACGCGCTGATGGCCGAGACCCTCGACACCGTCTTCGACGAGATCGCCGCCTACAGGAACGGCCAGAACGACCGGCTGCCGATGATCGTGCTGCGCACCCCCAAAGGATGGACCGGCCCGCACGTGGTGGACGGCCTTCCGGTCGAGGGCACCTGGCGCGCCCACCAGGTGCCACTGGCCGGGGTGCGCGAGAACGCCGAGCACCGGGCGATGCTCCAGGAGTGGATGCGCTCCTATCGGCCTCGGGAGTTGTTCGACGCCGACGGGCGGCCGGTGGCGGAGATCACCGCGACGGTGCCCGAGGGCGGCAGCCGGATGAGCGCCAGCCCGCACGCCAACGGCGGCCTGCTGCTGCGCCCGCTGGCGCTGCCGGACTTCCGTGACTACGCCGTCGAGGTCAAGTCGCCCGCGGTCGAGTCGACGGAGCCGACCCGGGTGCTGGGCGGCTGGCTACGGGACGTGATCGCCGCCAACCCGGACATCTTCCGGCTGATGGGCCCCGACGAGACCGCCTCCAACCGGCTGCAGGCGGTCTTCGAGGTCACCGGCCGGGCCTGGAACGCCGAGGTCCTGCCGACGGACGAGCACCTGGCCTCCGGCGGGCGGGTGATGGAGGTGCTCAGCGAGCACCTGTGCCAGGGCTGGCTTGAGGGCTACCTGCTGACCGGCCGCCACGGCCTGTTCAACTGCTACGAGGCGTTCATCCACATCGTGGACGCGATGTTCAACCAGCACGCCAAGTGGCTCGAGTCGTCCAAGAAGATCGGCTGGCGGCGCCCGGTGGCGTCGCTGAACTACCTGCTGTCCTCACACGTGTGGCGTCAGGACCACAACGGGTTCAGCCACCAGGATCCAGGCTTCCTGGACGTGGTGGTGAACAAGAAGGCCTCCGTGGTGCGGGTGTACCTGCCGCCGGACGCCAACACGCTGCTGTCCGTGGCCGACCACTGCCTGCGGTCGCGGGACTACGTCAACGTGATCGTCGCGGGCAAGCAGCCGGTGCTGGACGTGTTCACCATGGAGCAGGCGATCGCGCACTGCACCCGTGGCCTCGGTGTCCTCGACTGGGCGAGCAACGACACCGACGACGGCGAGGGAGACGAGCCCGATGTGGTGCTGGCCTGCGCCGGGGACGTGCCCACCCTGGAGACGCTGGCCGCCACCGCGCTGCTGCGCGAGCACCTGCCCGAGCTCAGGGTCCGGGTGGTCAACGTGGTTGACCTGATGCGGCTGCAGCAGCCGTCGGAGCACCCGCACGGTATAACCGACGCCGAGTTCGACGCGCTGTTCACCCCGGACAAACCGGTGATCTTCAACTTCCACGGGTACCCCTGGCTGATCCACCGGCTGACCTACCGGCGCGGCAACCACGCCAACCTCCACGTGCGGGGCTATCGGGAGGAGGGGACGACGACCACGCCGTTCGACATGGCCATGCTCAACGACATCGACCGTTTCCACCTGGTGATGGATGTCATCGACCGGGTGCCGCACCTGGGGGCCAGGGCCGCCCATCTGCGCCAGCGCATGGTCGACGACCGGCTGCGGGCCAGGGCGTACACCCGTGAGTACGGCGAGGATCTCCCGGAGATCCGCGACTGGACCTGGCCCCAGTAGCCCCGTCCGGCCGCCTGGTCAGCGGCGACCGGGGCGGCCGGACGGCCAATGCGCGTCCTCGGGAGCCTTTTCGCAGGTCCTCGGGTCCTCTTTTTGAGGTCTTCAGGCGATGTTGGTGTTCAGCCTGGAGACCACCTGCTCGTCGCGCAGCACGCCCTCGACGACGTCGCCGTCGACGGTCTCGTGTTCGAGCAGGATCGCCGAGAGCCGGTCGAGGGCGCCGCGGTGGGCCTGCAACAGGCCGACCGCGCGTTTCTCCGCTCCGCCGAGCAGCCGGGCCACCTCCTCGTCGATGAGCCGCTGGGTCCGTTCCGAGTACGGCCTGCGCCGCAGGTCCTGGGCCTCCTCGCCGAGATACTGCGGCGCCGCCGACGAGTAGCCGACCGGGCCGAGCGCGGGTGACAGACCGAAGTCGCGCACCATGCGGGTGGCGATCTGCGTGGCGGCCGCCAGGTCGTTGGCGGCGCCGGTCGAGCCCTCGCCGAAGACGACCAGCTCCGCGGCCCGGCCGCCGAGCCGTACGGCCAGCAGGTCGGTCAGGTAGCCCTCGCTGTAGAGGTGCCGCTCGGCCTCGGGAAGCTGCTCGGTGACGCCGAGCGTCATACCGGCGGGCAGGATGGTCACCTTGGCGACCGGGTCGGCGTGCGCGCACAACGCCGCGAGCAGGGCGTGTCCCGACTCGTGTACGGCCACCGCGTGGCGCTCCTGCGGCAGCAGGGCGTTGGAGGTCTCCCTGCGGCCGAGCAGCACCCGGTCGCGCGCCGTGTCGAGATCGTGGGCATCGATGGTGGTACGGTCCGCCCTGACCGCGTTGATCGCGGCCTCGTTGACCAGGTTGGCCAGGTCGGCGCCGGAGAATCCCGGGGTGGCGCGGGCGGTCACGTCGAGGTCGGCGTCCGGCGTCAGGTGCTTTCCCGCCGTGTGCACGGCCAGGATCGCCGCGCGTTCGGCCTGATTGGGCAGCGGGACGGTGACCTGCCGGTCGAAGCGGCCAGGCCGCAGCAGTGCCGGATCGAGGGTCTCCGGCCGGTTCGTCGCGGCCAGCACGACGATCCCGCTGCTCTGGTCGAAGCCGTCCATCTCCGCGAGCAGCTGGTTGAGCGTCTGCTCGCGTTCGTCGTTGCCTCCGGTGACCACCCCGCCGCGACGACCGCCGATCGCGTCGATCTCGTCGATGAAGATGATCGAGGGGGCGCGCTTGCGCGCCTCGTCGAACAGGTCGCGGACCCGTGAGGCGCCGACGCCGACGAACATCTCCACGAAACCGGAGCCGGTGACCGACAGGAACGGCACCGCCGCCTCGCCGGCGACCGCCCTGGCGATGAGCGTCTTGCCGGTTCCCGGAGGGCCGACCATGATCACGCCCCGGGGCGGTTTCGCGCCCGCCGCGGCGTACCGCTCGGGGGCGCGCAGGAAGTCGATTATCTCGCTGATCTCCAGCTTGACGCCGTCGTAGCCGGCGACATCACCGAACCGGGTGGTCGGCCGCTCCGCCTCGATGATCTTCGCCTTCGACCGGCCGAAGCCTCCGATGCCGCCGACCAGGGACTGCTGTGCCCGCCGCCCGGTCCACGCGAACAGGCCGATGAGCAACGCCAGCGGCAGGAAGCTGAGGAGGATCGACCACAGCGAGCCGCTCGCCTGGGTCGCGGTTGTCTGGACGTGCCTTGCGTGGAGCCGGGTCTCCAGCTGCCCGGCGTTGGGCGCCGTGGGGATCTGGCTGGTGAACCTCGTGCCGTTGTTCAGGGTGCCGGTCACCGTGCCCTGGTCGTCGATCGTGACGGCCTTCACCTGCCCGGCGTCCACCTTCGCCACGAAGTCGCTGTAGGGGTACGGCGTGGGTGTTCCCCCGTTGAGGATGATGGAGACCAGCAGCCACACCGTGATGATCAGCATGCCTGCGGGCAGCAGCCAGGTCCGCCAGCCGGAGGAGGGGGGAGGGGCAGACGGAGCCGGAGGCTCGTTCGACGGTCCGGGCTTCGCCGTACCCGTCATGTGCCGGCCGCGCAGCCGCATCGGGTTGATCATCAGTGGACCTCCCTGTCAGGTCCTGCTCCTCACTGTCAGTATCCGGCCGAACGCCCGATTACGGCAGGGCCGAAAGGCCCGAGGAACGAAACGGAGCCCCTCGCCCGGCGCGTAGGCCAAGGCCGAAGGTCCCGGCGACCGGAGTCGTACGGCACTGCACGCCACCCGCCGCAACCGGTGTCCTTGAAGGGCGGCAAGAACCTCCCAAGGACCGGTACGGCCACACCCGAAAGGCGGCATCCCCCATGAGCACCGATTCCCCCACCATCAGCACCGGTTCGCAGCGAGCCACGACAGGTCCGGCCGGTTACGCCTGGGCCGTCGCGCGTATCGCCCTCGGCTGGGTGTTCCTGTGGGCGTTCCTGGACAAGACCTTCGGCCTGGGCTTCGCCACCCCGGCCGGGAAGGCGTGGATCTCCGGCGGCAGCCCCACCACGGGCTTCCTCAAGGGCACCGCGGGCAACAGTCTGGGCGGCCTGTTCTCCGGCCTGGCGGGCCAGGCCTGGGTCGACTGGCTGTTCATGCTCGGCCTGCTCGGCGTCGGCGCCGCCCTGGTGCTGGGCGCGGGACTGCGCGTCGCCGCCGTCGCGGGCACTCTGCTGCTGGTCCTCATGTGGGCCGCGGAGCTGCCCCTGGCCACCAACCCGTTCGTGGACGACCACCTGATCTACGCGATCGTCCTGGTCGGCCTGGCCCTGGCCAACGCGGGTGAGACGCTGGGCATCGGCGCCTGGTGGGGCCGCACGCCGCTGGTCCGCGCCTACCCGGCGCTGAAGTAGAGGAAGGCGGGCCCGGCCCGCATCCATACCCCCGCGTGGTCCCCCTCGTAGCGGGGGACCGGCAGCAGCTCCGGCGCGTAGAGCAGTTTGACGCCGTCCCTGGCCACCTCCTCCAGCGCCCGCAGGTCCAGCTGTGGCCCGGCCGGGTCCTCGACCATCCCCACCCTGACCACCTGGGCGCCAAGGAAACGCAGCATCCGCTCGACGAACAGGTACTCCGGGTCGGCGAGCGCCACCACGTCACCGTGGTCGACCAGCGCCGGGACTCGTTCCGCGCAGGCCGTCCGCTGGCTCTCGTCGAGCCGGTCGAGGTAGGTGGGGCAGCGGCTGCGGAAGCGGCAGCCCGCGGGAGGGTGCAGGGTGCTTGGGATCTCGCCGCGCAGCACCGTGTGTTCCCTGGCGCGTTCCTTGCGTGGGTCGGGCACCGGGACGGCGGAGATCAGGGCCTGGGTGTAGGGGTGGGACGGCCGGTCGAAGACACCGTCGCGGTCCCCGGTCTCGACGATCCGGCCGAGATACATCACCGCGACCCGGTCGGCGATGTGCCGGACGACCGACAGATCGTGTGCGATGAACAGGTAGGAAAGGCCGAGCTTGTCCTGCAGGTCCTGGAGCAGGTTGATCACGTCCGCCTGGACCGAGACGTCCAGCGAGGAGATCGGCTCGTCCAGGATGAGCGCCCGCGGGCGCAGGGCCAGCGAGCGGGCGATCCCGATCCGCTGCCGCTGCCCGCCGTCGGCTTCTCAAGCGCCATCAGCAGCTTGCCGATCGTGGACTTGCCCGAGCCGGACTCGCCGACCAGCCCGAGCGTCTCGCCCGCCGCGAGTTCCAGCGACACCCCGCATACGGCGTGCCGCAGGCCGACGGTCCTCCGCAGGAGACCGCCGCCCCGCACCGGATAGTGCTTCACCAGCCCGTCGGCGACGACCAGCGGGGCCGGTGCGCCCTGCGGCGCGGCGACGACGTCTCCGACGTGCTGGTCTCCCACACGCACCCGCTCGCCGACAGGACCTCGGTCGAGCTCGACGACCTGCGGGAGGAGTCCTGGCTCTACGAGCCAGGCTCGGTGGCCCACGACTTCCTGCTCAACGCCTACCGCCGCTCGCCCGGCCTCACCCGGTTCACCCACATGGTCGGCGAGTACGCAAGCCAGATCGAGATGGTCGGCGCGGGGCTCGGCGTCGCCCTGGTGCCCCGGATGGGCCGGGGGCCGCTGCCCGCGACCGTCCGCGCGCTCACCGTCCGGTCGGCCCCGCTCCGGAGGATCTACGGCGTGTGGCGGACCCCCACCGGACGGCGTCCCGCGCTCACCGCCGCGCTGGGCGTGCTGGAGGCGACCTGCGTGCGGCTGGAACAGCAGTGAGCCATCCCCGGGGCGCAAGCGGCCTCGCTCTGCCCGCCACGAGGGCGGCCGGGTAGATGCCCCGCAGGACGAGGAGAGGAGTCGTGCGGGCGTTCAGTCTCTGTCGAGGCGCCACATCCGGCAGGCGAGCTGGACGGCGAGCCGGTCGTCCGGGTCGCTCAATGGCACGCCGAGCAGCGCCTCGGCCCGGTGAACGCGGCGGGTGACGGTGTTGCGGTGCAGGCCGAGCCGGTGTGCGGTCGCCGCCGTCGAGCAGCCGCTGTCAAGGTAGCACTCGACCGTCTCCAGGAGTGCCTCCCGCCTGTCGCGCAGCAGCGGCGCGAGCATCTGCTCGGCCTCCTCGCGAGCGGTCTGCGAGCCGTACCAGTCGAGCAGCATCCGCTTGGCACCCAGGTCGTCGCTGTGCTGTACCGTCCCGGGCCTGCTGGAGGCGGAGGCCACGAGAGAGGCCCGGCGCGCGTCGGCGAGGGTGGTGACCAGGCCCGCAGGTCCGGCGGCGGCGCGTCCGATGCCCGCCGTGATCGGGGGAACGTTCGGGGTCGCGTGATATTCGCCGAGTGCCCGGTGCACCGCGGCGGTGATCGCCACGCTGTCGGAGCCCGGCTGCTCGGTGGTGCGCCAGCCCGACCATCCGCCCGCCTGCTCGACGAGCGGCCCTTTCACGCCGTGTGCGTCGAGCCTGGCGGCCAGGAGCCGCGTGACCGTTGCGGGGGCGGGAACGGACGAGCCGATGAGCGTGATGTGGATACCGCAGTGCCATCCGTCCAGCCGCCAGCCCAGCCGCGCAGCCTGGCCCGCGAGGTGGGGGGACAGGGGGCCGTCGAGAGCGAGTATCTCGGTCAGAAGCCCGCCGCGTGTGCGGGCGTCCCGCTCGGCCGTGAGCCGTTCCGCGGCGTACCAGGCCGCGGCGTAGGCCGCCCCCATGTCGAGCAGGCCGAGCGCCGTCTCACGCCAGAGGGGGCCGGAGCGCTCCGACTGGGAGACGATCCACAGTCGCGAGTCGTCCGTGCCGGGCACCGGGCACAGGGCGGTGGACACCTGGCCCGTCCGCTCGACGGTCGGCACCGGAGCGCCTGCCGGCACCGTTACGGCGTGCCTGGGCACGGTGCCCGCCAGCACGGTTCCGTCGGTCGTCGACAGGGACGTACGGCCGTCCAGTTCCGCATCGAGCACGGCCATGACGCGGTTGAGCGAGCCCGCGGCCCGCAGCCGGGCTGCGCCCGCGGCGAGCCGCCGTCCGACGGCGGCCTGCGGCGCGTGGACCAGGGCGAGGAGGCCGGCGGCCAGGGTCTGTGGCGCGGTGCCCGGTGTGGCCACGATCGGCAGCCTGAGCCGGTCGGCCAGCCGTACCGTCGACAGCGTGGGCGTGAAGGGGCCGCCCGCGACGATCAGCAGCCGCCCGTTACGGCCGTGCAGGCGGCGGCAGACGATCTCGACCAGGTGCTGGCGGCGGTGGGCCGAGCTCCTGCCACCGAGGTCGAACACCGCCGCGGTCCCGTAGGGGACCGTGTCGAGCTCGGCGCCGGTGACGACCAGCGCGACGTCGCGCACGACGGCGTCCAGCCCCGTCCGGCCGCCGACGATCAGGCCGTCGCGGAGTGTCTCCTCGGCCAGCAGGTCGCCGACGGTCACGCCGATCATCTCGTCTCCGTGAGGTGTCCGGGCGCGCCGGTGCCGTGCCCGTCACCTCGCGCCGCCTCGTCCGGCATGTCCAGGCCGAACGCCGTCGGACCCATGAGCCGGTCGGCCTCGGGCGTGCCGAGCGCCGCGGGGGCGGGCAGCGCCAGGATGTCGACGTGCTGGCCCGCCGCCACCTCCTCGGTGGAGACGTGACGCCAGGTGCGGGCGTGCAGCACCGCGATGATCTCCGGCACCCTGGCTGTCACGACGCCCTCGTCGAGGGCGAGGAGGTATTCGTCCGCCATCTCAAGCCTGAGCGTCCGGCCGTCGGCCGCGTGCTCGACGGTGACCGAGCCTGTGACGCTCGTCCGCCCGCGCTGCCGTACTTCGAGCACCGTCCCGGTGCCCAGCCTGCGCGCGTGGGCGTACTCGAGCATCCGGTCGCGTTCCGCGGGATCGTGCCGCGCGCGGCCGAGGGCCCGGCCGAACTCCAGCGCTCGGCTGAAGGTGCCGGGCAGGGCGTGCCTGCGGGAAGTCTCCGCGCGCATCGCGCACTGCGCGGAGGCGGCCCAGCCGCCCAGGGCGGGCAGCACCGTGCGGGCCAGCCGTTCAAGGGCCGCGCCGTCGGCCCGGGTGATCAGCATTTCGGTGCCGGAGGGGTCGGCCAGTGCGATTGGCGCGGTCGGCAGCCCGGCGAGGGTGAAAACCGTCTGGTCGAGGCGGGGGAAGGCGCGGCCCATCCCGTCGGCGTCGACGAGCGGTAGGCCGAGCCAGGCGGCGGTGGCCACCGCCAGCAGGGCGTTGATCCCTCCCGTCTCCAGGCCGTGTACGGCGACGGCCTCGATGCCCAGGTGCCGCTCAAGCGCGCGCACCGCGGCGGCGAACTCGGTCCCGCTGGGCGGTCGCTCCACCATGACGCTGATCGCGCCGATCGCCCCCACCGGCACCACCCACGCGTCGGGGTCCAGGTCGGCTGCGTGGATGAGGGGAACCGGGCCGTGCAGGCGGAGCGCATGCCGCAGGACGGCGGTCATCGCCGCGGCGGCGCCTCCGCCGCCCGAGCCGAGCAGCGTCGCACCCTCCGCGAGATCAGCCGCGTCGTCCGCTCTGATCTGCATGAACGGAGGCTAACACCGGTGTGGTGCACTTTGCACCACATGGCATGGGTTGTGGTGCAAAGTATCCATTTCGCAGTAATTGCCATGGGCCTAGCGTGCATTCAACGCCACACACCCCCCGCTCCGGAGGCCACCATGACATCTGCTGACTCCGCGGAAGTCCCCACGAAAGAGGCGGTGATCGGCAACGACGACTACGCCCTGCACCGTGTGCCGCAGAACGCCCGCCATCACTGGTTCTCTATTGCCACCCAGCGCTTCGGGCAGCTCTCGGCGCTTCCCCAGTTCATGCTCGGCGCCACGCTCGGCATGGGCATGTCGTTCTGGGAGGCGGTAGGCGCCATCACCCTGGGCGCGGCGATCCTGGAAATCGTCGCGATCGTGGTGGGGGTGATCGGGGTCCGCGAGGGTATGTCCACCTCGGTGCTCGCCCGCTGGACGGGCTTCGGCAGATACGGCGCGGCCCTCATCTCCCTGACCATCGCGATCAGCCTTGTCGGCTGGTTCGGGATCCAGAACGCGGTCTTCGCCGAAGGCCTGCACTCCCTGCTCGGCGGCCCGCCGCTGTGGGTGTGGACGCTGATCGCGGGCGTGTTCGTCACCCTCATTGTCGTGGGCGGGATCGGCGGCATGCGATGGACGGCGTACGTGACGGTTCCGCTGTTCATCGCGCTGGCCGGGTGGTCGATCGCCTCCGAGCTCTCACGCCACTCCCTCGGCACACTGGTCTCCTCGCCCGCGCCCGGCCCGTCGTTGAGCATGACGGCGGCCACGACCCTCGTGGCCGGCAGCTTCATCGCCGGCGCGGTCATCACGCCGGACATGACCCGCTACAACCGCGGCATCGCCGATGTGATCAAGCAGACCGTCGTCGGGATCACGCTGGGCGAATACGTCATCGGTCTCATCGGCGTCCTGCTCGCGCACGCCCTGAGGACCGGGAACGTGGTCTCCATCGTCGTGTCGACCAGCGGCACGATCGGCGTGATCATCCTCGTCGCGAGCACCTTGAAGATCAACGACTGGAACCTGTATTCCTCCTCGCTCGGCTTCGTCAACATCATCGACACGCTGACCGGGCGCCGGGTGGACCGCGCGCTCGTCACGGTGGTGCTCGGCGTCGCAGGAACCCTGCTGGCCGCGGCCGGCATCCTCGGCCACTTCACGGACTTCCTGATCGTGCTGGGTGTGGCCCTGCCGCCCGTCGCGGGAATCATGATCGCCGAGTACTTCGTCGTACGGCGCTGGAGACCCGTCCTGGACGCCGCGGGCGACGCGGTGCCGGACCGGGCGCCCGCCTGGGTGCCGGCCTCCCTGGTGCTGTGGCTGGCCGCCTTCCTGGTCGGCAAGTACGTCACCTGGGGCATCCCCGCCCTGAACTCCCTGGTCTTCGCGTTCGCCGGCTACGCGTTCGCCGGCAAGCTCGGCCTCACCCGGGGTGTTGGCAGTGAAACGGAAAGGAAACAGTGAACGTGCGCATCGGAATCGATGTCGGAGGCACCAACACCGACGCCGTCCTCATGGACGGGACCACGGTACTGGCCGAAATCAAGACCTCCACGACGGACAACGTGACCGGTGGTGTCGTCACGGCGCTCCGGGGCCTGAGCGAGGCCGCCGGGTTCACGCCCGCCGAGATCCAGGCCGTCATGATCGGCACGACGCATTTCACCAACGCGATCGTGGAGGGAAGCCGTCTCGCGCCGACCGCCGCCATCCGGCTGGGACTGCCCGCGACCAAGGCGCTGCCGCCGATGGTGGACTGGCCGGAACGCCTGAAGACCGCGATCGGCGGCCGCGCGTACCTGTGCCACGGCGGCAACGAGTTCGACGGCCGAACCATCTCGGAACTGCGTCCCGACGAGATCAAACGGGCGGCCGAGGAGATCGGCGCGGCCGGTGTGCGCTCGGTGGCCATCTCCTCGGTGTTCTCGCCGGTCAGCGCCGACTTCGAGCTGCGCGCCGCCGAGATCGTCGCTGCGGCGCTGCCGGACGTTCACATCAGCCTCTCCCACCAGATCGGCCGGATCGGCCTGCTGGAACGGGAGAACGCGACGATCGTCAACGCCTGCCTGCGCGACCTCGCCGACACCATCGTGGACGCCTTCGCCGAGGCGCTCGCCACGGTCGGCATCCGCGCGCCGCTGTACCTCTCCCAGAACGACGGCACGCTGATGGACGTCGAGTACACCAGGAAATACCCGGTCGCGACGTTCGCCTCGGGACCGACCAACTCGATGCGCGGCGCGGCGCTGCTGTCCGGTCTGGCCGACTGCGCGGTGGTCGACATCGGGGGAACCACCACCGACGTCGGCGTGCTGACCGGCGGGTTCCCTCGCGAGGCCGCGAACGAGGTCGACTTCGGCGGGGTGCGGAGCAACTTCCGGATGCCCGACGTGCTGTCGATCGGTGTCGGCGGCGGCAGCGTGGTGCGCGAGGAGGGCGTGGGACCCGACAGCGTCGGGCACGAGCTGACCAAGCGGGCGCTGGTCTTCGGCGGCGACACCCTCACCGCGACGGACATCGCGGTCGCCGCGGGGTACGCCGACATCGGCGACCCCTCCCTGGTCCGCCACCTCGCCCCAGCCCTCGTCACCGGCGCGCTCGACCGGATGGCCCGCGACATCGGCGAGGTCGTCGACCGGATCCGGACCTCTCCCGAGCCGATCCCGGTGGTGATCGTGGGAGGCGGGTCGATTCTCGTCCCCGGCTCGCTGCCCGGATTCGACCGGGTGCACCGACCCGACCACTTCGCGGTCGCCAACGCCATCGGCGCCGCGATCGCCCAGGTCGGTGGGGAAGTCGACCGGATCTTCGCGATCGGCTCGCAGGACCGCGACCAGGTGCTCGACCAGGCCAAATCGGAGGCCGCCGACGCGGCCGTCGCGGCCGGCGCCAGGCCGGGCAGCGTGCGGATCGTCGAGGTGGACGAGGTCCCACTGGCCTACCTGCCGGGCAACGCCGTGCGCGTCCGGGTCAAGGCCGTCGGGGAGCTCCAGCTGGGAGAGCACATATGACCGTCCTGCGGGCCACCGCACGGCGGCGGATGAAAGGTGATGAGAGATGACCGTGCGGCAGATCACAGCGGATCGGATGGCGGACATCGCCCGCGGCGCCGCGATCCTCGGCGCGGGCGGTGGCGGCGACCCCTACATCGGGCGCTTGCTGGCCGAGCAGGCGATCCTGCGGCACGGTCCGGTGACGCTGGTCGACATCGACGACGTGGCCGACGACGCGGTCGTGGTGCCGGTGGCGATGATGGGCGCGCCCACGGTGATGGTGGAGAAGCCGCCCAGCGGAGAGGAGATCCACACGGCGCTGCGCGCGCTGCAGGAGGTCCTCGGGCGGGAGATCACCCACCTGGCGTGCATCGAGGCGGGCGGGGTCAACTCGACGATCCCGATCGTGGCCGCCGCCGAGACCGGCCTGCCGCTCCTGGACGCCGACGGCATGGGCCGTGCCTTCCCGGAGTTGCAGATGGTGCTGCCCACGCTGGCCGGGGTCTCCACCTGCCCGCTGGTGCTCGCCGACGAGAAGGGCAACACCTCCCTGCTGCGTACGGCCGACAACCGCTACGCCGAGCGGTTCGCCAGGTCGATCGCGGTGGAGATGGGGTGCAGCGCGATGACCGCGCAGTACATCCTGCGCGGCTCGCAGCTGCGCGACGCCCTGGTGCCCGGCACACTGACCCTCGTCGAGCGGCTCGGCCGGACCGTGCGGGAGGCGCGCGGCCGCCGCGACCCGGTCGCCGCGGCCGTCGGCGTCCTGGGCGGCCGGCTGCTGTTCACCGGCAAGGTCGTCGACGTGGTGCGGCGTACCTCCGGCGGATTCGCGTACGGCACCGCCCGGCTGACCGGCACCGGGGCGTATGGTGACAGCGCCCTGGAGCTGGAGTTCCAGAACGAGAACCTGGTTGCCCGGCTCGACGGCCGGGTCGTCGCAGGCGTTCCCGACCTGATCTGCGTGCTGGAGACGGACGGCGGCGAGCCGGTCACGACCGAGGGTCTGCGGTACGGGTTCCGGGTCAGCGTCGTCGGCGCGCCCTGCGACCCCCGCTGGCGCACGGCCGAGGGCCTGGCCCTCGCCGGACCCGGTTATTTCGGGTACGACCACGACTACGTGCCCGTCGAGCTGTCGGCCACACGGGGCGGGAGCTGACCGCGGTGTCCTGTCTTTCCCGTCACCGCACACCCATCACGAGCTCGACCATCGAGGAGAACACATGACCAAGGACTTGAGCGGCCGTACCGTCGTCATCGTCGGAGGCGGCTCGGGCACAGGCCTTCAGGTCGCCCGCCGCGTGCTCGCCCAAGGCGCCCGCGTGGTCCTCGGCGGGCGGACCGAGAGGAAACTGGCCGCCGCCGCCTCCGAGCTGGGCGCCGCGGCGACCTGGCGGGTGGTCGACAACACCGACAGGGGCTCCCTCGCCGCTTTCTTCCACGACCTCGACCGGATCGATCACCTGTTCACCCCGGCCGCCTCCTACCAGGTGGGGCCCATGCTCAAGCTCACCGACGAGGAGGCGGAAAGCCCGTTCACCTCGAAGTTCTGGGGTCAGTACCACGCGGTCAAGTACGCGGCGCCCAAACTCGCCGCCGACGGCTCGGTGGTGCTGATGTCCGGGGCGGCCAGCGTGCGCCCGCCGGTCGCGGCGCCCGCCTACGTGGCGTGCAACGCCGCGATCGAGGGGCTCGGCCGCGGGCTCGCGGTTGAGCTCGCCCCGGTGCGCGTCAACGTCGTCTCCCCCGGGACCATCGACGGCAACCTGTGGTCGCAGCGCCCGGAGGAGATGCGGGAGGCGGCGTTCGCCCAGTACCGCAGGGACACGCTGCTGCACCGGCTCGGCACCGAGGAGGAGGTGGCCGACACGGTCGTCTTCCTGTTCACCAACGGGTACATGACCGGATCGACGCTCTTCCCGGACGGCGGCTACGCCTTCCACTGAGGTCGCTACGCGGCGGGGGTCAAGAGCAGGGCCCAGCACAGGCAGCCGAACGCGGCGATGGATGCGAGCGCGCGCAGGAGGTTCCAGCGGTTCCAGGCCGCCTCGAAGCGCTTGCGCGCCGCCGCCGGATCGGCGACGCGGCCGGCCCTGCCGGCTGCGTCGAGCTGGTTGTTGAGCGGTATGTTGCGCCCGAACGTCATGGCGAGCGACACCGCGTACAGCACGAATCCGGCCGTGACCGGGACCGAGAGCCCCCGGCCTCCGAGCAGATCCAGCACGATGACCACGATGGTGAACAGGGGCGCGCCGAGGAAGGCGGCGGCGAACGGGCCGTTCTGGATCGCCGCGTTGATCCGCTGCATCACCTCGATGAACGTCCGGTCGTCGACCCCGCGCAGCGCGATCATCACAGAGATGGAGAAGCCCCAGAACAGGCCCGCGATCAGTCCCGTGGTGATCGTGGCGAGCACTAGCGACAGGTTGTGCAGCATCTCCGATGGCACCAATCTTCTCTTTCCGACAAGATCACCGGCTTTACACAATAACGCCCTACCGATGAGACTTTCCATATTAGAATCAACAAATTCATGTTGCAGCGTCTAAAATTAGGCCTATGGGCACTCTGACGGATGAGACGCTGACGGGAATGCTGGAGAGCCCGCGAGCGCGCGGCGCGTTCCTGCTCCGGTCGATCCTGAACCCGCCGTGGTCGCTGCGCATCGAGGATCGGGCGCCGCTCTCGCTGGCGACGATGGTCCACGGAGACGCGTGGATCATGCCGGGCAACGGTGAGCCGGCACGGCTGCGTCCGGGAGACGTCGCGATCATGCGCGGGCCGGATGCGTACACGATCGCCGACGCGCCGGACACTGCGCCCCACATCGTGATCCACCCCGGGCAGCGCTGCACCACCCTGCGGGGAGAGGGCCTCGGGGAGACGATGAACCTGGGCGTGCGCACCTGGGGCGACAGCCCGGATGGCGCGGCGGTCATGCTGAGCGGTACCTACCAAATGCACAGTGAGATCGGCCGACGGCTGCTCACCGCGCTGCCGCCCGTGCTGGTCAGGACGATCGGGCCGGGGGACGACTCGCTCATCTTGCTGCTCGGCGAGGAGATCGGCAGGTCCGAGCCAGGACAGGAGCTGGTGCTCGATCGTATTCTCGACCTGATCCTGGTCAAGGTCCTGCGGTCGTGGCTCGCCAGCCCGGGAGCCGGTGCCCCCGCGTGGTACCGGGCACAGCACGATCCTGTCGTCGGCTCCGCTCTGCGGATGCTGCACGGTGAACCCGCCCGCCCGTGGACCGTGGCGGAGCTGGCCGCCAGGACCGGCGTCTCCCGCGCGGGCCTCGCCCGCCGGTTCACCGAGCTGGTCGGTGAACCGCCGATGAGCTACCTCACCGGCTGGCGACTCGCGCTGGCCGCCGACCTGCTCTGCGAGCCGGACGTGACGATAGGTACGGTGGCCAGGCGTGTGGGGTACAGCAGTTCCTTCGCGCTCAGCGCCGCCTTCAAGCGGGTGCGCGGGATCAGCCCGCAGGAGCACCGCAGGAGCAGCGTCGAAGGATCGCGGGCCGCCGGTCAGCCGCAGGTCGCGGCGCTTTCCAGCTGATCCCCGGCCGCCGGTCAGAGGGACCTCCAGGAGGGGCCGGTCACACCGGCCCCTCCGGTGCCGTTCGGGGCGGCACCGGCCTCTCGGCGCGACCGCGTTTATCTGACCTCGTCCCGGCCGTGCAGGGTCAGCGCGCGACCCAGGCAGCCCAGGGCCAGGGTGCAGGCCAGGGCGCGGACGGTGTTGGTCGTGACCCACACTCCCTCGAAGCTTTCGCGGACCGCGGCGAGATCGGCGATCTTCGAGGGGTCTCCGGCGCTCGCCAGCCTCTCGTTGAGGGGGACGTTGACGCCCATCGTGATCGCGAGGGCCACGACGTACAGGACCAGTCCCGCCACGACCCACCGGGCCGCGGCCCGCATGCCGAGGCGGTACTGCACGAAGGCGGAGGCCCCGGTGAACAGGAACGCGCCGAAGAACGTCGTGGCGAACGCGGGGTTCTCGATGGCCTGGTTGATCCGCTGCATGGCGAACACGAAGGTGCGGTCGTCGGTACGGGCGAGGCCGGGCATCACCGACACCGCGAAGGCGTAGAACAGGCCGGCCATGAGTCCCATGGACACCATGCCGAGCCAGAGCAGTGGAGCGGCCCACCACGGAACCGGGGGGCGCCGCGGGCCGCTCATCCGGGGATGCCCGCCGACGGCTTCACGAGTGTAGTTCACTGGGATCTTCCTTCAAGGTTCGTCAAAGGCTCGGATGTCATGGGATGTCAGGCGACCGGCGCCGACGACGCGCAGTGGCTTGCCCGATGTCCCTCGGCGGGCCGGCGCCGGTCGAGGAGGCCGAAGCGGTTGCACAACAGCCGCACCTCGGCGGCGTCGCGGCTGGCGTACAGCATGGCCGTTCCCGCGTCACGCAAGCGGATCAGCGTGGTGAGCAGGCGCTCCTTGCTCTGACCGTCGATCCCGAGGGTGGGCTCGTCGAGCACGAGCAGCCGAGGCCGGTGGAGCAGCGCGACGGCGAGGCTCAGCTCGCGCAGCACGCCGCCCGAACACCGGTCGACCGGGGTGGCACCGTGGCCTTCGATGCCGGCCGTGGCGAGGACCTCGGCCGTACGGTCATCGGAAACGGCACGGGGGAGCCCGACGAGCCGGGCCCAGAACCGCACCGTCTCGACCACGGTGAGCGAGGGGAACGCGGCCGTGTTCTGCGCCATGTAGCTCACCGATCTTCTCAGTGAGGGGCCGTCGATCTGGTCGATCGGACGGCCCTCCAGCAGCACGCTGCCACGGTCGGCCGTCATGAGACCACAGGCGATGCGGACGGCGGTGGTCTTGCCGGATCCGTACGGGCCGGTCAGACCGTACGCCTGGCCCGCGAACACGTCGAAGGAGACGTCGTCGATCACCACTCGGTCGCCGAAGCTGTGGCGCAGCCTGCGGCACGACAGGACGATGCCGTGCCTCGACGCGGGCAGGAGCGCTTCCGCGGGGGCCCGGTCCGGCATGGCCCTGCGCGGCGAGTCCTGGGGCAGACGTTCGGTGGCATAACGGTCGATTTTTACAGGGGCGTTCACGGAGTGCATGAATGTCCTAACTCGACACTGTCCCGAGTGCGACCCGGCGGCGGAACAACAGAAGCCCGTGCGGGCCTCCGGGAGGAACACGTAGTACGGCGAGCGTCTGAAATCACGGTTCTCCACTTGAGCGCGATCGCGGCTGGGTCGGGGACGTCTGGGGGTGGATGCCGCTGTCCAGGCGGGACATGTACCCCGCCGACGCCGGACCGATGTCACCACCACCGCCACGAGTGGTCGTAGCGCCAGCGCAGCAGCGTGCCGCCGAACAGGCGGATCGGCGGCGGGATGGTGGCGTTCACCTTCGCCGCCGTGGTCCTGTCGGCCTGGTCCAGCATCCATGGAAGCAGGAACGTCAGGATCCCGGCCGAGGCGCTCGCGAGCACCCTTCTTTCGATGGAGAGGTATTCATCCACGGTGAGGTCGCCGCTGAAGATGGGGAACACGACCGCCTCCTCCAGACGGAGGTGTTCGCGGATGAGGTCGTCGAACCAGGCGGACGCCGACACCAGGGCCGCGCGGTCGCCGTTGGACCCGAGCGCCGCCGAGACCGCCTCCATGGCCTGGTCGAGCGCCACATGGTCGTGGTTCATCACCTTCTCACTGGCCGCGAACCCGCGCACGCGGCGCCGCAGCGCGGGCCAGACCACGTCGTCCTCGCTGCGGTGATGCCAGTCGATCACGTCGCGCACCTGGCGCCACCAGGCCCCCACCCGGCCGTACATCGCCGGATCCAGGGCCGGTGCGGCCTTGCCCAGTCTGCGGGCGTCGCGGCGCATGGCCACGTGCATCAGGGCGAAGGCACAGAGATGGTCGGGCATGCCGTGGAGGCTGTTCTCACTCGACGTCGGGACGCTCATCGGCGGTACACCTCCCGTGCCGAAGGTGCGGCGTCGGTCCGGGCCGGTCCTGCGGGCACCGGCGCCTTGGCCCGGCCGGCACCTGTGCCGACCGGCAGGATCACGAGCAGCTGCGACATGCCGATGACGTCCCCTCCGGTTGCTTTCGTCTGCGGGTCGGCGGCTCTCAGACGGCCCAGACCCCGGTGGCGGCGGTGTCCCGCGCGTAGTCGCCGAAGTCCTTGGCCTCGCGGCCCAGCGCGCGCCGCACACCGTCGGACAGGTGGGCGTTGCGGCCGTCGAGGACCTGGGCGAACAGCTCGACGATCTCCGTCGGCTGGCCGTTCTCCTGGAGCAGCGTGATGTACTGCTCCATGGTGACGGGCACGTAGCGGACGTCCCTGCCGGTGGCCTTGCCGATCTCGATGGCCACGTCGTCGAAGGTCAGCAGCCGGGGGCCGGTCACCTCATAGGTCTGTCCTGCGTGCCGCCCGTCGGTCAGCGCCGCGACCACGACATCGGCGATGTCGTCCGCGTCGACGAACGGTTCGGCCACGTCGCCGGCCGGCAGCACGATCTCGCCGCGGAGCACGGATTCGAGCAGAAGGTTTTCGCTGAAGTTCTGGTTGAACCAGCTCGCCCGCACGATCGTCCAGTCGGCGCCGGCGTTCCGCACCGCGTCCTCTCCGGCCAGGGCGCCCTCCTCGCCCCTCCCGGACAGCAGGACGAGCCGGTGGACCCCGCAGCGGACGGCGAGTTCGGAGAACGCGGCGACCGTCTCTGCCGCCCCGGGGAACGCCAGGTCCGGCTGGTAGGTGACGTACACCGCGCCGATGCCCTCCAGGGCGGGTTCCCAGGTGTTCCGATCGTTCCAGTCGAACGGCGGTTCGCCCGAGCGTGAACCGACCTGCACCGGCAGGCCACGCGCGTTGAGCCGGGCGACCACCCGGCGACCGGTCTTGCCGGTGCCGCCCACGACCAACGTGGTGTCCGCTTCCAACTTCTGCGTGTCTTCTGTCATGACACTAAGCCAAGCCGCATCGGCTGAGATGATCCATAGTCAGGGGACTCAGTTTCATATGCCGTCGTCTAATTGGTGCGGTGCAACAGCCCGCGTTCGACCTCGCCGAGCGAGGAGCGCTCCGTGGACACGGCGCCGTAGCATTCGCCCAGGTCGGCAGGTTTGGTGGTCTCGCGG